>JAGHUY010000213.1 GCA_018064545.1 Candidatus Apopatosoma intestinale
TTAAGATATTGACGAAAAGACCATCGGCTCACCGCCTATGGCCTTTTTGTCAATATTGTCTTCCCCAAACCACCATGTGCTTGGCTTCTTTTCCGCAACAGACACAGGTGTCGCCGATATGGTCTTCATGGAACGGGATGCAACGGGACTTGACGCCGCCGGTCACGTCTTTGAGTTTGTCCTCGCAGGCCGGATCGCCGCACCACATGGCGCGGGTGAAGCCCGGATGATTCTCGGCGATGTCGAGAAATTCCTCATAACTGTGGGCGTCGTGCGTCTTCGCTTCCAGATTCTTTTGCGCGCGCTCATAGAGTTCGTCGTGGACGCGGGCGAGAGCCGCTTCGACCTCCTCGGCGATATTGTCGAGCGAGACGACGGTCTTTTCACCGGTGACACGGCTGACGAGAACGCAGGAATTACTTTCGATGTCGCGCGGGCCGATCTCCAAACGGACCGGAACGCCTTTCATCTCATACTGAGAGAACTTCCAGCCGGCCGAGTTGTCGGAATCGTCGAGTTTGACGCGGAACCGGGCGGAGAGGGTGTCGCGAAGCTTGCCGGCGACGTCCAGAACGCCCTCCTTGTGCTGAGCGATCGGGACGATCACGACCTGGATCGGGGCGACGCCCGGAGGCAGGATCAGACCGCTCGCATCGCCGTGCGTCATGATGATGGCGCCGATCATACGGGTGGAAACGCCCCACGAGGTCTGATGCGGGTACTGAATCTTGTTTTCCCGGTCGGTATAGGTGATGTCAAAGGCACGGGCAAAGCCGTCGCCGAAATAGTGGGACGTGCCGCCCTGCAAAGCGACGCCGTTGTGCATCATCGGTTCGATGGTGTAGGTCTCCTTGGCACCGGCGAACTTTTCCTTTTCGGTCTTGCGCCCGACGACGGCCGGAATGGCGAGGGTCTCGCGGTAAAAGTCCTCGTAGCAACGGAGCATCCGCATGGTCTCCTCACGCGCTTCCTCTTCGGTCTCGTGCATCGTGTGACCTTCCTGCCACAAAAATTCCGAGGTGCGAAGGAACGGACGCGTCGTCTTTTCCCAACGGACGACGTTGCACCACTGGTTATAGAGTTTCGGCAGGTCGCGGTAGGAATGAATGATATTTTTGTAATGTTCGCAGAACAGCGTTTCGGACGTCGGACGGACGATCAGCCGTTCGGCGAGTTGGTTCTGACCGCCGATGGTCACGACGGCACACTCGGGGGCAAAGCCCTCCACATGGTCTTTTTCTTTTTGAAGCAGACTTTCGGGAATGAACATCGGCATATACACGTTCTCGTGCCCGAGCAGTTTGAAACGGGCGTCGAGGTCATGCTGAATGTTCTCCCAGATCGCGTAGCCGTAGGGACGGATGACCATACAGCCCTTGACGCCGGAATAATCGGCGAGTTCCGCCTTTTTGACGACGTCGGTATACCACTGGGCAAAATCCACGTCCATGGACGTGATCTGCTCCACCAATTTTTTATCGTTTGCCATAGTTTCCTCCTGTTTGGATGATGGATTACCCGATTATTTTAGCATTAACGGCGGAAAAAGTCAATCAAAATCGGGGAAAAAGCGGGTTTCTCTTGCAAAAGAAACGGCTTTCTAGTATAATAAAAGCCAAACAGGTAGGGAAATCGGAGGGAGAGCATATGGTCACGGTGCTTACAGAAACACGCGGATGGCTCATTGCCGTCAAACCGGCGGGCGTTGCCTCCGAGCCGGAACCGACAGGCGATGCCGATATGACGGCACTTCTGCGCGAACAGACCGGCGCACCCGTCTATCCCGTTCACCGGCTTGACAAGCCGACCGGCGGGCTTCTCGTCTATGCGAAGAACGCCGGGGTGGCCGCGAAACTCGGCGAGCAGATCACGGGAGGCCTTTTTCAAAAAGAATACTTCGCCGTGATTGCCGGGAAACCGGAAAAAGAGAGCGATACCCTGCGGGATTTTCTCTTTTTTGACCGGATAAAGGGAAAAAGTTTCCCCGCGGACGCCTCGAAAAAAGGCGCAAAAGAAGCCGTTTTGTCATATACTTGGATGGAAACGGTCGAAACCGACGCCGGTGCGCTTTCTCTTTTGCGGATCCGTCTGGAAACGGGGCGGACGCATCAGATCCGTGCGCAGTTTTCCGCCCGCGGACTGCCGCTGGTCGGGGACGGCAAGTACGGCAGTAAAATCCGGGCCAAAACCCCGGCGCTGTGGGCGGCGGCACTGGCTTTCCGCGATCCCGGAACGGGCAAAGAAATCCGGCGGGAACTGCCGCCGCCGGCGGAATATCCTTGGCATATTTTTTCATCCATTGAAAAAACGGGAGGGGAAGACCATGGAAAGAACCAGTAAAGAAAACTATTATCTCGACATTGCGCAGACGGTCGCCAAGCGCAGCACGTGTCTGCGCAAGCATTACGGGGCGATCATCGTCAAAAACGACGTGATCATTTCCACCGGTTACAACGGGGCGCCCCGCGGCCGGAAGAACTGCACCGACCTCAATTTCTGTATGCGCAACGAATTGAATATTCCCCGCGGGGAACGCTATGAACTGTGCCGTTCCGTCCACGCGGAGGCCAACGCGATCATCGCCGCTCCCCGCGATCAGATGCTGGGCGCCACCCTTTTCATGGCCTGTGAAGACGGGCAGACCGGGGAACTCGTCGCCGGTACGTGCAGTTGCATGATGTGCAAACGGCAGATCATCAACGCGGGCATCGAGCGCGTCATCGTGCGGAACACCGCGACGGAATATACCGTGTTTACCGTGCAGGACTGGATCGAGGATGACGACAGTCTGTCGGGGAAATTTGGGTATTAAAAGTTTTCAGTTTTCAGACACCTCATCCGTCGGCTATGCCGACACCTTCCCCGACTGGGGAAGGCTGATAAAGAGGTGACCGAAAACGACAGACCCGGCAATCAGGCAGTCTTTTCGATATGTCGGCAGCAGAAAATCCCGTTTGCCTGCCGGGAGGGGCATCCGATCGATAGCCTTCCCCGACTGGGGAAGGGGGACCGCGTTAGCGGTGGATGAGGCGTCTGCCCTCTATGGTTTCACCGAAGCCGCGGAAGCATGAAAAAAGCCGCAAGCGGACTTGCGGCAATGACGGGTTTTTATAAAATAACAGGCTCTTCTTCGGCTTCTGTTTCGACGTTGGCCAGATACTCGTTGTAGGCGTCAATCACGGCGCTTTCCAGATTCTGTCTGGCCGTGGCGTTGATCGGATGGACGATGTCGCGGTAAGTGCCGTCCGGATTTTTCCGGCTGGGCATGACGACGAAAAACTTTTCTCTGGCATTGATGATCTTGATGTCGTGAAGAGCCAGCTCGTTGTCGAACGTCACGGAAACGATCGCTTTCATCGGGCCTTCCTCAAAAACTTTTCTGATTTTTACATCTGTGATAATCATTTCTAATCTCCTTCTGTGCCGATGACTGATGTCATTCTGTACCGATGACTATTGTCATTCTGTGCCTCCATTATAAAACGCAAATATGAACACGATTCAAATGAGTCGTAATGATTTTTTTAACAAAACCGAAAGAAAACGTCTATTTTGTCGATGGGTGGGTGAGTATGATGCAACCGCGTTTACCGGAATGTTTATCGGGGGTTCGGTCCGTCTTTTTCGTGGGGATCGGAGGGATCAGTATGTCGTCGCTGGCGATGCTGTGTCATCGGGCGGGGCTTCGGGTCGCCGGATCGGATCGCGCAAAAAGTCACTTGACCGAAAAACTGGTTTCGGCCGGGATTCCCGTCTACGAGGGGCACGACGCCTCGCATCCGGACGGATTTGACGCCGTCGTATACACCGGGGCGGTCTCTTCGGACAATCCGGAACTCGTCAGTGCCGCACAGCGCGGATTACCTATTATATACAGAGCCGCGCTTCTCGGTGATTTTATGAAGTCATATCCCTGCCGGATCGGCGTGGCGGGGATGCACGGCAAATCCACGACGACCGGCATGATCGCGCATCTTCTCGCATCGGCCGGCAAAGACCCGACCGTGGTCTCAGGTGCCGTGATGCCGGAATTTGACGGGGCCTATGCCGTCGGCGGGCAGGAAACGTTCGTTTTTGAGGCCTGCGAATACAAAAACTCTTTTTTGGATTTCTTCCCGACGATTGCCGTCATATTGAATCTTGACCTTGATCATACGGACTTTTTCCCGGATATGGAGGCGATAAGGACATCGTTTGCCCGCTACGCGGCCATTGCCGGCGAGTCCGGCGGGGTCTCGCTCGTCAACGGCGACGATGAGAACGCGCTTCTGGCCACACAGAACGAAAACCGCATTCTGTTCGGCTTTTCCGAGGGTTGCCGTTTCCGGGCGGCAGAAGAGCGGGAGGAGAACGGAAGATGGACGTTTACCGCCTGTGACGGGGAACGGAAGATCGGGACGTTTTCTCTGCGGGTGCCGGGAAAGCATCAGATTTACAACGCTCTCGCGGCGATCGCCTGCGGCGAACTTCTCGGCCTGACGGAGTCGGAACTGAAACGGGGGATCGAGACGTTTTCCGGCGTGGCGAGACGGTTGGAGCACCGGGGAACGTTTGGCGGCGCAGACCTGTACCTTGACTACGCCCACCATCCGAGAGAACTGGAAGCGACGCTGAAAACCGCGCGGGCGATGGCGTCCGGCCGGGTGCTGTGCGCGTTTGAACCGCATACCTATTCCCGCACGGCCGCGCTCTATCCGGATTTTTGCCGGGTACTGTCCGAAGCGGACATGACCGTTTTACTGGACGTTTATGCGGCACGAGAGACCGACACGATGGGGATCGTCCCGCAAACAATGGCGCGGGACATCCGGGGCGGTGTCTATGCGCCCTCGTATGAGGCGGCCGCGGAGATGCTCAAACGGGCGGCAAAGCCGGGGGACATTCTTTTGATCCTCGGCGCGGGAACGATCGATACGATGATGCAATATTTTGAATAAAATGCGGGAATATGCAACGAGATATGCAAAAATACGCATAAAAATAAGAAAATATCGAAAAAATATGAATACTTTTTGAAAAAAGACTTGACAAAGTCCTCCGTGTGGATTATGATGACTCGCGTAATCCAAAAACCACGGAGGACTTCCTGTTATGAAAAAACTTCTTTCCATTCTGATGGCGGTTGCCATGATCGCCGCTTCGCTTGCGCTCGTCTCTTGCGGCGGTGAGGAGATTTTAGTCGATACCAACGCGTTTTTCGCCCCGTTTGAATATTACGAGGGAACGGAAATCGTCGGCGTTGACGTTGATATTATGAACAAGGTCGGCGAGAAACTCGGCAAGAAAGTCAAATTCTTCAATACCGATTTCGGCCCCATCATCGATAACGTCAGCGAGGGCAAGATCTGTGACTGCGGCGCGGCAGGCCTTACGATCACCGAGGCGCGCAGCGCTCTGGTCGATTTCTCCATTCCTTACTACACTTCCGTTCAGTACGTCATTTACAGCAAGACTTCTCCGCTTGCCGCCAAGGACGCCAACATCGTTTGGGAAGACCTGACCGGCATGACCATCGGCGTACAGGCCGACACCACCGGTTGGATCTACTCGGACGGTGAGATCAACGCACAGGAGAGCGATCCCGACTACGGGTACGACGGCGTTCTCTATGGCACGGGTACCGCGCTGAAAGCGTTTGATTCCGCTCAACTGGCCGCCGATGCCATCGGCTCCATGGTTGACGTTGTGATCGTCGATGAACTGCCGGCTCTTTACATCTGCGAAAAGTCGTCGGGCAAACTGGTTTGCACCCCGCTTTACTACTCCGGTGAGAGCACGCCGGTCGAAGAACAGTACGCCATCTGCGTGACCAAAGGCAACGACACCCTGCTGAAAGCCATCAACGAAGTTCTGACCGAACTTCTCGTCGAAGACGAAAAGGGCGAAAGTCAGATCGAAAAGATGGTCATGGCTCACATGGGCTTCTAAAAAAGTTTTTGCAAAAAACCCCTCGGGGGATTGCTTCCCCCGTGGGTTTTTTGCGTCATTTTTCTGCGTCATAAAGAAAGGACAAACATGACAGATTTTATTTCCAAAGTGATCGAACTTTTCTCCACCGGCAAGTATATGTCCAGTATGTGGCAGGGGCTTCTCGTCACGCTCGAAATTTCGGTGGCGGCCTCGGTCATCGGGCTTCTGCTCGGCACGCTCGCGGCACTTGCCATGATCTCCAAAAAGGGCGGGTGGATGAAGATTCCCAAAGCGGTCGCCAAAATCTACATAACGGTCATCCGCGGAACGCCGATGGCACTCCAACTTTTCATCATGATGTTTGTGATCTTTGCCATCCGCGGATTCCCGGAGATTCTGACGGCGATCCTCGCGTTCGGCATCAACTCGGGCGCCTATGTCGCGGAAAATATTCGTGCCGGCATTCTCTCGGTCGACATCGGACAGACCGAGGCCGGGCGTGCGCTCGGTCTGAATTCCTCGACGACCATGATCCGGATCGTGATCCCGCAGGCCGTCAAAAACGTGATCCCCGCCCTCGGCAACGAACTGATCGCGCTGATCAAAGAGACGTCCATCGTCTCCATGATCGGGATGTACGATCTGACCATGGCGGCCAAGGTCGTGGGAAGCGGCAACAACATGGCCAGTTACGTCGTCCCGATGAGCGTCGCGGCACTGTTCTATCTCGCGATGGTGTATCTGCTGACGTTCGGCATCAAAAAATTGGAAAAGAGGTTGCGTTCCGGTGATAGAAGTTAAAAATATTTATAAGAACTTCGGGAGTAATTCCGTTCTTCGCGGGGTCTCCTGTGAGATACGGGACGGCGAATGCGTTTCGATCATCGGCCCGTCCGGAAGCGGAAAATCCACGCTTCTCCGGTGTATGAACCTGTTGGAAGAACCGACGTGGGGCGAAGTCTGGATGGGGGGAAAACTACTCACGCCCGTCGATCCGTATCTGCATCCCGACGTGATCCGCGCCTCGCGGACGTTCCGGGCACTTTCCGGGAGCATGGAGGAGGCAGACGCGATCCGCAAGATCAAGGCGGAAGACCTGCTGCGGGAGAAACGCGCGGCGGAGGGGAAAGACTATCTTGCCGTCATGAAGCGGATCTATGAGGAAAATCATCAGGACATCGACGTGTCCCGTCAGAAGATGGGCATGGTGTTCCAACATTTCAATATTTTCCCGCATCTCTCTGTTACGGAAAATATCACGCTCGCCCCGGTGCTTCTCGGAAAAATGACCAAAGAGGAGGCCTCGGAACGCGCCGATGAACTGCTTGCGCGTGTCGGGCTTTCGGACAAGAAAGATACGAAGCCGAATATGCTCTCCGGCGGTCAGAAACAGCGGCTTGCCATCGTTCGGGCACTCGCCATGGAGCCGGAAGTCATGCTCTTTGACGAGCCGACCAGTGCGCTTGACCCCGAGATGGTCGGGGAAGTACTGGAAGTCATCCGCGATCTGGTGAAGGGCGGCATGACCAGCGTGATCGTCACGCACGAGATGGGCTTTGCGCGTGAGGTCTCCGACCGCGTCCTGTTCGTGGACGGCGGCGTGATCGCCGAGGAGGGAGCACCCTCGGAACTGTTCGACCATCCGCAAAATCCCCGTGCAGCTGAGTTTTTGAGCAAGGTGCTTCGATAAGGGAAAAAGAATAAGAAAGAGGACTGTTTCAAACGGTGTCTTACCGTTTTGGGCAGTCTTTTTTTGCGGAAAAATTTACGAAAAATTTACAAAACGAAACCAAAAGTTTTACAAACAGCCCCACAAGGACGGTTTCCCCGGAAAGTGTGGATGTCTCGTTCCGGGATCGGTCGCTTTTTGTGTGAGAGGGAGAGAGGAAACTCTCTCTTTTCTCTCTCTGAAAGAGTCTGAAACTGAAAATAGAAATAAAAATAAAAATAGAATTATTAAATAAAAAAAACACGAAAAGTGGAGGATCGGCGGGGGTGAAAAAACGGAATTTCCCTTGCGACGCAAGGATTTTCGCGAATGGCACATCTCCGCGAGAGGGGGTCTCCGATCGTATGCGGCCGTGTCAAAAAAGTGTCTTTCTTCGCGCCCCCGCGTGAGAGAGGGGCTCTTCTTATACACTTGTATCACAAAAATGCCCAAAAAACGTCCTTTCGCGCACCCCTGCGTGCAAAAGAAACGGCAGAAAAAGTCATTAACGGCGACAAAACGGAGTAACTTTTGCAGTACAATGGACGCGAGAACGAGAGGGAGTCAGGAATTAGGAGTGAGGAGCGAGGAGACGAGCCGGAACCTTTCATTATTTTGCTTCGTTATTCCCATTTTTGCGTCATGTTTTTAAAATTGGGAACAATATAGTTGATTTTTTGTTGACAATATTCCGAAAATGCGCTATTCTATTAGCAAAAGGATGATTGCTGACGGAGGGTGAAAATGAACTATATCAAAGTCTCGCAAGCGGCGGAAAAATGGGGGCTTTCCCCTCGCCGTGTCAGAATATTGTGTGCTGAGGGGAAAATCGAGGGTTGCATAAGAAAAGGCAATCTGTATATGATCCCGGAGGATGCCGAAAAGCCGTTGGACGGACGCTATAAGCAGTCCCGGAAGCGGGGTGACCCGGAAGAAAAACTTGTCCGGTTATCCTCTCTCCGCCCGCTGACGGCGGGGGAGGTCGAGCGGCTACGGGAAGAATTTACGGTGGATTTCACCTACAATTCCAACGCGATCGAGGGAAACACGCTGACGCTGAAAGAGACCGCCATGGTTCTCGAAGGCATGACAATCGATCAGAAGCCGCTGAAAGATCATCTCGAAGCGGTCGGACACCGTGACGCGTTTCTGTACGTGCAGGATATTGCGGCGAAAGAGATCCCGCTTTCCGAATCCGTCATCAAAAACATTCATTCTCTCGTTTTGATGAACCGTCCTGAGGATAAAGGTGTTTACCGCCGCATCCCCGTCCGCATCATGGGCGCTTATACCGAGCCGGTACAGCCGTATCTGATCGAGCCGAAAATGACAGAGTTACTGGCAAAAAACGAGGAACGGAAAAAGACGATGGGCGGCATTGAGCGCATTGCCCGCTTCCACCTTGAATTTGAAGGCATCCATCCGTTTATCGACGGCAACGGACGGACGGGGCGGCTGATCCTGAACCTTGATTTGATTCGGAGCGGTTATCCCCCCATCAACGTGAAATTTACCGACCGCAAGCGTTATTACGACGCTTTCGACACCTATTACCGCGACGGCGATGCCGGAGCGATGATCGACTTGATCTCGGAATACGTGGACGCGCGGTTGGACGAGTATTTGACGATACTGGAAAACTAAGATTGAAAAAAGGCACCCGATCTGTTTCGGATGCCTTGGGCGTTGCTATCTATTCTTTCTTTTCCGCCGCTTCGACGGTATGGCGGAGCAGGACGGAGGCGGTCACGCTTCCGATGCCGCGCGGAACGGGGGTAAGGGCGGCGGCGTGACGTTCGGCGGCGGTGCGATCCACGTCGCCGCAGAGGGTGCCGTCCGGGGCGGCATTCATGCCGACGTCGAGAACGGTCTGCCCGTCCGAGAGTGCATTTTCCCCGATCAGCCCCGCTTTTCCGGCGCAGGAAATGACGATTTCCGCGCCCCGGCAGGCGGCGGCAAGATCGGCCGTCTTCGTATGGCAGACGGTGACGGTCGCGTGCTCGGCGAGAAGGAGCAGCAAAAGCGGCCGCCCGACGACGAGACTTCTGCCGACCAGCGTCACGCGCTTTCCGGCAAAGTCGATGCCGTATCCGTGTGCCAGTTCCATGACGGCTGCGGCCGTGCAGGGCGGAAAAGCGTCGCGGTCGCCGCGGAACACCCGGGCAAGCGAGGCGTCGGTCATGCCGTCCACGTCCTTTTCGGGGGCGAGAAGCACACACACGCGCGCCTCGTCGATCGACGGCGGCAGGGGACGGAGGATCAGAATGCCGTGAACGGTCTTGTCGCCGTTCATGTTTTGCAGGCTTTCTTCCAGTTCATCCTGCGTGACGTCGTCCGGCAGGGCGGTCACGCGAACCGTGGCTCCGGCGGCGTGAAACCGGGAGAGAACGGCGCGTTCGTAGGCGAGGTCGTCTTCGTTTTCTCCGACGCGGAGAATGCCGAGACACGGGGTGTTCCCCCGTTCCGTCAGGGCGGCGATCTTCGGCATCAGTTCCGCCGTGATGCGGTCGGCGATCGGTTTTCCGGTCAGTTCTCTCATGTTATTCTCCCTTATGCGCAAGGCTGTTTCTTACTTTCCGGTAGGTTTCGCGGCAGGATGCCGTGACCGTCTTTTCCCATTCCTCGGCTTTGGCGTTGAGCGCTTCGGCCGTCTCTTTGTTTTTCATCAGACGGGTGTTGACGTAGACGTTTAACGCCGCGCCCCCCGCGGCGGCCTCGCACGCGGCGGCGGCTACGCCCGCGTCGCTGACGGCCAGGCGGCTCCCCTTTTCGGCCAGTTCCGCGCAAAGCCCGGCGACTTTCTCACATTCCTCCAAAATGCGCAGAGGAACGAGTGCCGCGTTTTTTAGTGCGATTTCGAGTTTTTCTTCCCGCCCCTCGGCGTCTTTCGGCAGGGCGTACAGACGGGACAGCGGCAAAAACGCTTCGGCATCGGCCTCGGCGAGCGACAGAAACGACTGTTCCAGTGCCTTTGCCAGCGCCACGATCCGATCCATATCCGGCTGAACTTCCTGATATCTGGCTTTTCCCGACGTCAGATTCCCCACCATTTCACAGAGTGCGGCGGCCACCGCACCGAGTGTGGCAGAAGCTCCGCCGCCGCCCGGCGTGGGTTCCCGGGAGCCGAGAGCGTTGATCCATTGTTCTAATTCCATTTCAATCTCCTTTTATCCCCGTCTGCTGAATCATCCGAAAGTGCCGCCGCAGAGCGGCAAAAAGGCCTTTTGGGATTGTGAACAGACGGTCGCTATATCACGGAATGATAAAAATCCAGCGTCCGGAACTCGCGATCCAGATGGCAGAGCAGATATTTTTCACAGACGGAAGCAAAATCCGAAAGGGCGTCTTGCGGCAGATCGAACGAAAACAGTCGTTCCGGCCTCGAATATACCGCGTACCGCATGGCGACGAAGACCTCGGGCGCGATCGGGACGATCAGATGAGCGGCCGAATAGATGCCCTCTGCCTCATTTTCTTTCCGAAGTTCCGTTTCCATTTCCCCCGAATTTTTGTGAAAGCAGTCTTCGCAACGGAACGTCCCCTCCGGAATGTCCAAATAATAAGTGGAGAACTGATACTTTCCGCACCCCGCGCAACCGACCAGATCGGGCATGAATCCGGCGCCGGCGAGACTGCGCAGTTCAAAGACCGCTTTGATGAGAGAAAGCGGCTTTTTTTGCCACGCGATGGCGTACAGACTGTTGAGCGTCAGGCGGAGCAGGTCCCCCTGCTCCCGCTGGTCGGAGGCGATGTCTGCCGCGACTTCGGCGATATAACTGGCCAGCGCCAGTCCCGGAAGCGTGTCCCGCAGATGATAAAAATTATCCGCAAGGGAACATTCCCGGGCGGTGTAGGTCTCCCCGGTCTTCACGATGACAAATTCGGAATAGCAAAAGAGTTGTGTGGAGACGAACATGGCGTTTTTCAGCCCGCGTGCGCCCCGTCCGTAGACGGAGATGCGTCCGTATTCCGCCGTCAGCACCGTCATCATCCGGTCGGATTCGCCGACGGGCGTTTCCCGCAGAACGAGTCCCATGACTTTGACCGGTTCCATCCTTTTGTCCCCTTTCTCCGAAAGTTGCTTATTCGTTCTTGAATCCGAAATTGGCGAGCAGAGCCGTGCTGTCGCGCCAGTTCTCTTTGATTTTGACCCAAAGGTTCAGATAGACCTTGATTCCGAAAAACCGCTCCATATCCTCCCGCGCAAGCGATCCGATCCGTTTCAGTTTCTCCCCGTTTTTGCCGATGATGATCGGTTTATGAGAGGCTTTTTCGCAGAAAATCTCCGCGCGCACGGACAGTAAGTCTTTCTTTTCCCTAAATTCCTCAATGACGACGGCCGTCCCGTGCGGAATCTCCTCGGACAGCGTCTGCAAGAGTTTTTCCCGGATGATCTCGGCGGCGATGACGCGCTCCGGCTGGTCGGTGATGCTGTCCTCCGGGAAAAACCACGGCCCCTCGGCGGCAAGCGGTGCGATTTCGGAAAGGATCACCGGCACATTGTCGCCGTTTTTGGCACTGATCGGAATGACGGCGGTAAAGTCGAAAGCCTCGGAGAACCGGGAGATGGTGTCGCCGATCTCCCGCGCGGTGGCCTCGTCCGTTTTATTGACGAGGAGAAGCGTGGGAACGCCGGAAGCACGGAATTTTTCGAGCAGATCCCGTTCGGTCGAGCCGATCTTATCGCCCGCTTCGACGAGGAACAGGACGACGTCGACTTCCCCGACGGCGGCGCCGGCCTCCTGCATCATGTAATCGCCGAGTTTATTTTTCGGCGTATGGATGCCCGGCGTGTCGAGAAAGACGTACTGCGTATCGTCTTTCGTCAGAATGCCCGTGATCCTCGTGCGGGTGGTCTGCGGTTTACTGGAAACGATGGCGACTTTTTCGCCCAGCAGGGCATTGAGAAGTGTGCTTTTCCCCACGTTCGGGCGGCCGATCAAAGCGGCAAATAAATTCTTTGTATTCATAAAACGTCCTTTATTTCGCGGTATTCCGGTAGAGTTTCATCCCCGCGAGGATACGCTCGCAGGAGTCGTTCATATAGGTCTCGTGTTCGGTGCTTTGCTCATGGTCGTAGCCGAGCAGATGGAGCATCGAATGGACGGTAAGGAAGCACACTTCGCGCTCGATGCTGTGGCCGTACTCTTTCGCCTGCCGCAGTGCCGTATCGCCGGAGATCACGATGTCTCCGAGCATCACGCTGCCGTCAAGGATGTCCTCCGCTTCCGGTTTTCCGTCCGTCAGCGGGAAAGACAGCACGTCGGTCGGCTTGTCCACGCCCCGGTATTCGCGGTTTCTGACGTGAATCGTTTCATCATCGACGAAACTGACGGAGACTTCCGCCGCATAGGGGAATTTCTCCTGCGCGAGAACCGCCGAAACCGCCTTATTCATCAGCCGTTTCAGACGAAAACCGATTTTGATGGTGCTCTGTTCGTTGGAAAAGTAAAGTCTGGATTTCATTTTTTGTCGTTTCTCCCGGTAATTTTGTATTTTTCGCGCCGTTCGCGGCGTTCTTTGTCATATTTGTCATAGGCGAGGATGATGCGTTGCACCAGCCGGTGGCGCACCACGTCGCGTTCCGAAAACTCGTGAATGGCGATGTCCTCAATGCCGGACAGCACGTGCATCGCTTCGACGAGACCGCTTCGCTTTCCGTCCGGCAGGTCGGTCTGCGTGATGTCGCCGGTCACGACGACCTTGGAATTGAATCCGATGCGTGTTAGGAACATTTTCATCTGTTCCGGCGTGGTGTTCTGCGCTTCGTCGAGGATGATGAAACTGTCGTCGAGCGTCCGGCCGCGCATATAGGCGAGGGGCGCGATCTCGATCGTGCCGCGTTCGAGGTGTTTCTGATACGATTCCGCGCCCAGCATCTCAAACAGGGCGTCGTTGAGCGGCCGCAGATACGGGTCGATCTTCGTTTGCAGGTCTCCGGGCAAAAAGCCGAGTTTTTCTCCGGCTTCCACGGCGGGGCGCGTCAGAATGATGCGGGAGACCTCTTTATTGCGGAGTGCCGCCGAGGCGACGGCGACCGCCAAAAACGTCTTGCCCGTGCCGGCCGGGCCGATGCCGAGTACCACGGTGTTTTTCCGGATGGCGTCAACGTATTTTTTCTGCCCGACGGTCTTGGGCTTGATCGGCTTCCCGTTCGTCGTGACGCAGATGCAGTCGGAATTGAATTTTTCCAGCGGCTGACCGCTTTCCACCGTCCCGATGACGTAGGAGACCGTCTGCTCGTCCGGCGGTGTGCCGAGCGCGGCCATGCCGTGCAGATAGGCTAAGACCTCATAGGCGGAAAGAACGGCGTTGCTGTCGTCGCCGCGAATGAAAATCTGATCGCCGACCGAGACTTCGGATGCGCGATTGCCGACGGTGACGCCGAACGTCTTTTCGATCAGAGCGGCGTTTTTGTCCATATTTCCGAAGAGAACCGAAGTCTCCTCGGCCGAGGTCGTCAATAATGTTTTCTCAAACATGAAAACTCCCGTTAGCTTAACAGGAGTCATCCGAGCCCGGTTTGCGGGGGCGGATTCTCCGTTATGCTTTGTTAAAATACTCGTGAATACACAAAGTATTCACTGCGTTTTTGCCTCGCCTACCGAATAATCCGCTCCCCGGAAACTCTGCGACCCGAAAAGGCGTCTTTTCGGGCGGGTTCGGATGATTCCTGTCAGGCTACCGGTCGGCCGTTAAACGATCGGCTGTCAACCGATCGGCTGTCGCGACCGGGACTTCTTTTGCAATATCCAGAATGCACTCCACCTGTTCGTGTAAGATCAGCGTCCCGTCGGTGATTTCGATTGTTTCGTACCGCGCCAGAATCTCGGCATTGTCAAGATCCGGAGCGTGGAGCGGGATCAGTGCCTCCCGGGCGAGCCGCAGGCACTCTTCTTCCGTCCTCGTGATCGGAGCGCTTTCGTAATAAACCGCTTCTTTTACGGTGAAGCGGAGGGGCAGAGGAACGCCGAGGGCACGGAGGCGTTTTGTCGTCTCCATTATATCATAATTTTCCCCGATTTCACCTGTTTTTTTGAGAAGATTCAGGGTTTTTGAAAAAATTTTTACGGATTTTTCCACCGTTTTCGTCTCCACTGTCCTTTTTTCCTCGGTGCACAGCGGGATTTCGGTCGTATAGAACAGCGTGGTCTTTGCGTAGACGCTTCCTCTCGCCCGCACCGCGCGGTATCCGATCGCATTGGAATCGATGATGCCGCTGACCAGCAGATCGCCCGCTTCCACGATCTGTCCGGGTTTGACCGCGACAGCACCCCCTCTCACGTCGAGCAGCGTGATCTGCCCGTCCCGGCTTGCGATCAGATTGGAGACGCCGCCCGTCTGTTCGATCCCGTCCTTGCCCGCGCGTTCCCGCAGATCGATCACGGCGACCGTACCGCGCATATTGATCTTGAACCACGAGTACGTTTTTCCGTCCTCCGTCAGAATTTCCAGAGCGATCCGCTCTTTATCGACGGAGGGAATATACGTTCCGACGGAAAAACCGTGGCTTTCCAGCGTGGCGATGACCTGTTCCTCCGTGACGGTCTCGCATCCCTCCACCCGGATGTCCCATACCAGTCGGGACAGATACAGACTGAGAAGAACGGCAAGCCCCGCGCCGAAAAACAGTCCGAATCGGTGACGGTATCGGGCGAGGTCGGAAAACAGGGCGTGAGTCTCGGCCGTCTCCCATTCCGGGGGAACGGCGGCGAGCGTTTTTCGGTACCGGGCGGGAATCCGGACGAATACCGTCCCCTCGCGCATG
>JAGHUY010000360.1 GCA_018064545.1 Candidatus Apopatosoma intestinale
ATGGGCGAAAACCTCGTCATCAATATGGAGAGCAAGGGCTTTACCGTCTCCGTATTCAACCGCACCACCGAAAAGGTAAAGAACTTCGTAGAGGGCCGCGCCAAGGGCAAGAACATCGTCGGCACCTATACGCTTGAAGAACTGATAGAAAGCCTCGAAAAGCCCCGCAAGGTCATGATGATGATCAAGGCCGGCAGTGCCGTAGACGATATGATCGAAAAACTGCTTCCCCTGCTGGATGACGGCGACGTCATCATCGACGGCGGCAACTCACACTTCCCCGACACCGCCCGCCGTACCGCATACGTGGAGAGTAAAGGAAAACTGTACATCGGTACCGGTGTTTCCGGCGGCGAAGAGGGTGCCCTCAACGGCCCGTCTCTGATGCCCGGCGGTTCTCCCGCCGCATGGCCGATCGTGAAGCCGATACTGCAAGCCATCTGTGCCAAGGTCGAGGACGGTTCTCCCTGCTGTGACTGGGTCGGTGAAAACGGCGCGGGACACTTTGTCAAAATGGTTCACAACGGTATTGAGTACGGCGATATGCAGCTCATCTGCGAAGCGTACCAGCTCATGAAAGACGTGCTCGGCATGAGCGCGGACGAAATGCATGACGTGTTCGCCGAGTGGAATAAAGGCGAACTCGACTCCTATTTGATCGACATCACCACCGAGATTCTGGCTCACAAGGACACCGACGGCTCTCCGCTCGTTGAGAAAATTCTCGATACGGCCGGCCAGAAAGGCACCGGCAAATGGACGGGCATTGCCGCTCTCGACGAGGGCGTACCGCTGACGCTGATCGGCGAAGCCGTCTTCTCCCGTTGCCTCTCCGCTATGAAAGAGGAACGTGTTGCCGCTTCCAAGGTCCTCGAAGGCCCGAAGGTCGAATTTAAGGGCGACAAGGCGCAGTTCATCGCCGACATCAAGGACGCTCTCTTCGCCTCCAAGATCGTCTCCTACGCGCAGGGCTATACGCTGATGCGTTCAGCCGCGAAGACCTACGGCTGGAACCTCAACTACGGCGGAATCGCGCTGATGTGGCGCGGCGGCTGTATCATCCGTTCCGTCTTCCTCGGCAAGATCAAAGACGCCTACGATAAAGACCCGGCTCTCACGAACCTGCTTCTTGACCCGTATTTCAAGGGCGTCATCGAAAAAGCACAGGCCGGCTGGCGCCGCGTCTGCGCTACTGCTATGATGAACGGCATTCCGGTTCCCGCCATGTCCACCGCTCTCGGTTACTTTGACGGCTACCGCACCGCCCGTCTGCCCGCCAATCTGTTGCAGGCTCAGCGCGACTACTTCGGTGCTCACACCTATGAGAGAGTCGATGCTCCGCGCGGCGAGTTCTTCCATACCAACTGGACCGGCAAGGGCGGCGACACCGCGGCTACCCAGTACACGGTGTAACCGAAAGGAGAAAATGATATGTTGCAGGTGAAACAGAATCCCAAATACGCGCTCGTCGTACCCACCAGTATGGGTGTGCGCATCACCCCGGCCGCCGGTCAGCCCGTCGCGGCCAGCGATACGTTCTTTATGCAGGCGACCAGTGCCGAGACTAACGTGGCAAGCGTTGCCTCCTATCTCGGTCTGCCGGTACACGTTCTGACCACGTTCGTCAAGGACAGCCCGATCGCGGCTTTCATCAAACAGAATCTCCGCGCCCGCGGCATGACATTCGAGGGTGCCGAGGTCGAACAGGGCGGCCCGTGGGGATACCGTCATCAGTTCAATATCGCCGACAGCGGCTACGGCTCCCGTGGCCCGCGTGTCACCAATGACCGTGCCGGTGAGGTCGGTCGCACGCTGAACATTAAAGATTTCGATCTGGAACGTCTTTTCGGCACCGAGGGGGTCGGCATTCTCCATCTGTCCGGCTTGATCGGGGCTCTTTCTCCCGAAACCAGTAAGTTCTGCCTGGAACTCGCCCGTGCCGCCAAGAAATACGGGACGCTGATCTCGTTTGACCTCAACTACCGTGCCTCTTTCTGGGCCGGCCGTGAAAAAGAACTCCATGACATCTTCTCCGAGATCGCTTCCGTTTCCGATATTCTGATCGGTAATGAAGAGGATTTCCAACTTTGTCTCGGCGTCAAGGGACCCGAGGCGGGCGGCAAGGACATCGCCGCCAAGATCGACGGTTTCAAGGGTATGATCATGGAAGTGAAGAAGCAGTATCCGAACGCTTCCGTTTTCGCCACCACCCTGCGCCAGGTCGTCAACGCCAACGAGCACCTGTGGGGTGCCATCATGCTGGCCGGTGACGAATGGCACGTCGTCGAACCCCGTCCGATCCACGTTCTCGACCGCATCGGCGGCGGTGACGGCTTTGTCGGCGGTCTGCTCTACGCCATCCTGAAAGGCTGGGAGAGCGAAAAGTGGATCCAGTTCGGCTGGGCCACCGGTGCTCTTGCCACCACGATGCTGACCGACTACGGCCAGCCTGCCGATGAAGAGCAGGTTTGGAGCATCTGGGGCGGCAATGCCAGAGTAAAGAGATAGGCCTCAAAGGTTTCTTTTCCAATTATTCTATTTCGTCTGACCGTCCGTGAATACGGCATGGCGGCTTCCGTCCTGCGCAAGACGGTCAGACGGGATCATTAACTATTTTATTTTTTGAGGGCAGCTTATGAACGTCTTACAGCAAATCGATTCTTTACTGCAAACCAGCAAAAAAAGTTTGCTTCTGACCTTTGCGGTCATTTTACTCATCGCGCTGATCCCCATTCTTGCCGGATTCGTTATGAAAATCAAAAAGTTTTCGGAAAAACTGCGTAGCGTAAACTCGGAAATCCGAAGAACTTCCGGCAGAGAACGCACGCACTATGTCCATCTGAAAAAGCGGATGTGGATTTCTTTTTTCTTTCCCTTTGTCAAATTCCGCAAAAAGCATCATTCCTCGGATAAGAGAAAAGAATCGTATTCCGACAGTAAGCAATTTGAAGAAGAAAACAGCCCAAAGCCGAAAAAGAGTTCCCAAAGTACCCATCTCACCCGTCTGCTGTTCCGGAGAATCCCCCGCCGTTTTCTTTCTCTCGTTTTCGTCACCTTGGCGTTTTCGGTTCTGATCGAAGGAGCGGTCTATTTCGGCCTGTTTGAAAAAGCGGCCTTTGAAGTTTTCCGCTCGTTTCTCCGCACGGTCTTCCACGCGGTCGTTCTTCTGCTGTATCTTTGGTTTATCTGGGCTTTTTCTTCCAAATGCTTTCATCACTCCAAAGGCAAGACGGAGTATTATATCACGTCCGTCGCGATCTACGGCGTCTACGCCGGAATCGGCTTGACATCCTATTTCCTTTTCCCGCTCGATCGCTTCTTTTGGCTGTTCCGGATGAGTGCCGTTCTTTCCGATCTTTTCGGTTCCGATAAGGAGGCTTTGCCTTTCTTCTACGTTTTGGCATTCCATCTGCTGATCCTCCTGGAAATCCTTTTGCGTCCGCTCATTTCGCGACTGCACCATAAAAAGAAGAGTGGCTCTGAGCATCACCATCATCATCATCATCACCACCATCACCATCACCGTGAAGATAACCGAGAGAGTCAGCCTGCTCCCGTCGAAGAAGAACTCGTGACGCCGGAGTTGCCCGATAACTATTATCGCATTTGATATACGGAAAGCAAAAAGCCATCCTCTGTGCGGAGGATGGCTTTTTGAATTGAATCAAGATTTAGGCTTTGCCGTTGGAGCCAAGTACATCGACGATCTTATGTTTGACCATCTTCTTGACTTCTTCTCTGGCGACGGTCAGATAGCCGCGCGGGTCGAAGACGTCCGGTTTCTCGTTGAACACGCGGCGAATGCCGGCTGTCATAGCGAGACGGATATCGGAGTCAATGTTGATCTTGCAGACAGCCATGGTAGCGGCCTTGCGGAGCTGTTCTTCCGGGATACCGACGGCATCCGGAAGTTTACCGCCGAGGGCGTTGATTTCCTTGACAAACTCCTGCGGAACGGAGGAAGCACCGTGCAGAACGATCGGGAAGCCGGGCAGACGCTTGGCGACCTCTTCGAGAATATCGAAGCGGAGCGGAGGCGGAACGAGAATACCGTCGGCATTTCTCGTGCACTGGGCAGGCGTGAACTTGTACGCGCCGTGGCTCGTGCCGATGGAGATGGCCAGCGAGTCAACGCCGGTCTTCGTCACGAACTCTTCGACTTCTTCGGGACGGGTGTAGGAGGACTTTTCCGCCGAAACCTCATCTTCGATGCCGGCCAGCACACCGAGTTCGCCCTCTACGACGACGCCGTGTGCGTGGGCATATTCCACGACCTTCTTGGTCACTGCAATGTTTTCCTCAAACGAATAGTGGGAGCCGTCGATCATAACGGAAGAGAAACCACCGTCGATGCAGGACTTGCAGATGTCGAAATCGGCACCGTGATCGAGATGGAGTGCCACGTCGATGCCGGTATCTTCCACGGCGGCATGGGCAAGACCCATCAGATACGCGTGCTTTGCATACTTGCGGGCACCGGCGGAAACCTGCATGATGACCGGGGACTTCTCTTCGGCCGCAGCCTCGGCGATCGCCTGAATGATCTCCATATTATTGATGTTGAAAGCACCGACGGCATATCCACCCTCGTAAGCTTTACGGAACATCTCTTTTGTGGTAACAATAGCCATTTTTTCCTCTTTCCGCAAGCGTGATCGCTTGCTTTTCAATATTGAACGGTTCTATTTTATACCTTTTTCGGTTATTTTGCAACCTCTTTTGGAAAATAATATAAAAAAGGATTCTTTTTTCGTGAAATCTCTTTACAAAGTCCGTTTTTCATGATATAATACCCGACGTATGGAATCGCCCGCTCGGTTTGCGGATCAAAGGCCAACCGGCATTTTCACCCGCCGCTTGCTTTGCGGAGCGAGAGTACAAAATCATTTTATGAGGTGAAAACCATGTTGAAGAAAGACGAAAAGCAAGCCATCATCGAAGCGTACAAGACGCACGAAACAGACACCGGTTCTCCGGAAGTACAGATTGCCATTCTCACCAAGAGAATCAACGATCTGACGGAGCATCTGAAAACCAACATCCACGATAACCACAGCCGTCGCGGCCTGTTCAAAATGGTCGGTCAGAGAAGAAACCTTCTCGGCTATCTGCAGAAGACCGATATCGAACGCTACCGTGCCATCGTTGAGAAACTGGGACTTCGTAAATAAGAAATCGAACGGGGCGTACTTACCATACGCCCCTTTCTGTGTCTGTTCCCTTTTTTCCCGAATCTTTCGCCGATTCTGCTTCGGTTTGTATAGCAGTTAACCAAGTGTCAAACGCGGTTTGGCATTTTGTTAAATGCTAAACAGACCCGGCATTTTCTGCGGAAAGAAATAAAAAATTTTTCAGGAGGCAAAAAATGTTTGAGAATTACAAAAAATTCGAGTACGAATACGCGGGCAGACCGCTGGTCGTCGAAGTCGGCAAAGTCGCCGGACTCGCCAATGGCTCGTGTATGATCCGTTACGGTGAAACCGTTCTGCTCTGCTGTGCGACCGCCAGTCCGAAGCCGCGTGACGGCATCGATTTCCTACCACTGTCCGTGGACTATGACGAGAAGATGTACGCCGTCGGCAAGATTCCGGGCGGATTCCTCCGCCGTGAGGGCAAGCCCACCGAAAAGGCCGTGCTGACCAGCCGCGTGATCGACCGTCCGATCCGTCCCCTCTTCCCAAAGGACCTGCGCAACGACGTTGCTCTGACGCTGACCGTCATGTCCGTCGATCCCGACTGTTCCCCCGAAATCACCGCCATGATCGGTGCTTCCATCGCCCTGTCCATTTCCGACATTCCGTGGAACGGGCCGATCGGCGGCGCGTTCATGGGTCTTGTTGACGGTGAGATCGTCGTTAACCCCACTGCCGAACAGCGCAAAGCAAGCGACTTGGAACTGACCGTAGCGGCCAGCGAAAAGAAAGTGGTCATGATCGAGGCCGGTGCCCGTGAAGTCGATGACGACACAATGTACGCCGCCATCATGAAAGCACACGAAGAGATCAAAAAACTGCTCGTCTTCATTAACGAGATCATCGCCACCGTCGGCAAGCCGAAATTCGATTATCCGTCCTGCGAACTCGATCACGATATGTTCGACGAGATTTTCGCTTACTGCGAAGCCGCCGTTATGGAAGCCCTTGACACCGACGACAAGAACGTCCGCGATGCCAAGATGCAGCCCATCCAGGACGACATTCTGGAAAAGTTCTCCGAGAAATACGAGGGGCTTGACATCATGCTCCCCGAGCTCATTTACAAGATTCAGAAGAAGATCGTCCGCCGCTGGCTTCTCGTTGACAAGAAGCGTGTCGACGGCCGCCGTATGGATCAGATCCGTCCGCTGAACGCCGAGGTCGGCATTCTTCCCAGAACTCACGGTTCCGGTCTGTTCACCAGAGGTCAGACGCAGGTGCTCACCACCGTCACCCTCGGCCCGGTCTCCGATGCCCAGCTTCTCGAAGGTCTTGATGACGAGACCGAAAAGAGATATATGCACCACTACAATATGCCCGGCTACTCCACCGGCGAAGCCAAGAGCCTGCGCAGCCCCGGCCGTCGTGAGATCGGTCACGGTGCTCTTGCCGAGCGTTCCCTCGTTCCGGTACTGCCGAGCAAAGAGGAGTTCCCGTATGCGTTGCGCCTCGTCTCCGAGGTCGTCAGTTCCAACGGTTCCACCTCTCAGGCTTCCGTCTGCGGCTCTACGCTGGCTCTGATGGACGCCGGTGTGCCGATCAAAGCCCCCGTTGCCGGTATCTCCTGCGGTCTGATCACCGCTGAGGACGGTTCTTGGGACACCATGATCGACATTCAGGGTCTGGAAGACTTCTACGGCGATATGGACTTCAAAGTCGCCGGTACGCACAAGGGGATCACCTCCATTCAGATGGACCTGAAGATCGACGGTCTGACGCCCGAGATCATCAAGCAGGCTCTCGCCACCACCCACAAGGGCAGAGATTATATCATTGACGAGATCATTCTGAAAGCCATCCCCGCTCCGAGAGAAGAGATGAGCAAGTACGCGCCCAAGATGATCACCATGAAGATCAATCCCGACAAGATCCGTGACGTCATCGGTACCGGCGGTAAGATCATTCAGAAGATCGTGGCCGAGACCGGCGCCAAGATCGACATCGAGGATGACGGTACGGTCTATATCCTCGCCGTTGACCAACAGTCCGGCAAGGATGCCAAGGCCATCATCGACGCCATCGTGTTTGAACCCGTGGACGGTTGTTGCTACAACGGCACGATTACCCGCGTGGAATCCTACGGTGCGTTCGTCGAGATCGCTCCCGGTAAGGAAGGACTCATCCACATTTCCCGCCTCGCCAAACAGCGCGTGGAAAAGACGGAAGACGTCGTTCACCTCGGTGATACCGTCACCGTGAAGTTCCTCGGCAAGGACGAAAAAGGACGTCTGGACTTCTCGATGAAAGACGTTCCCACCCCTGAGGAAAACTAAGGGGCTGCTAAAAAAGTGCAGACCGAAAAACGGTAAAGTATAAAGGGAATTGCTCCCGTCTCCTTGCCTTCCCCAGATGGGTAGCGAAGCGGCGCCGAGGTAGTGAATGACAGCACCAAATGTGCTGTCAGAGCCGAGGCGTGACCGAGCCGCAGCGAGACAGGGGGACCACCGAAGGTGGTGGATGAGGTGACTTTGAGGAGCAATTCCCTTTTTCATAGGTAGGAAATCCTCGCGGATTTCGTTTTTATTATATCCGTTTTTCTCTCGTCTCTTTCCCGCTGGCCGTACATACAGTACTGCCTGCGCGGGAAATCGGCGATTCTGCGCATTTTTATCTAGCCCCGGCTGCTAAAAAGCAACGGCATCGGCGAAATCGCCGATGCCGTTTTTGCTTTGATCGGACCAATCCCATATGATCCCGCATCCGTTCTTCTATTTGAGACAAGAAAGAATAATGAGTCCGACCCCGCCGAGAAACGTCCCACCGAAAAACCAGCCGATCGGGCTTCTCTCCTTGTCACCGGCCATGATCAGGCATAGAATCAAACTGACCGCCGTAACAATCGTTCCAAGAGTCATCATTGGATTCATTTTATACACCTTTTTTCCTTATACGACATGATTTTTATCGAATTATAACACATATGGGGTTTTAAGTCAACCCATAAGGGCGTTATTTCTCTCTGTTTTGGGAGTATAATGAAAGAAAAAAGGGGAGAACGATTTGGATATTCTGAAAAAGATCAACAAAATGCGTCTCGAACGCAAATGGTCGGTCTACAAGCTCTCTGCTATGTCCGGCGTGGCGCAATCCACCTTAAACAATATGTTCAATCGGGAAACGCTTCCGTCGATCCCCACCCTGCAGCTTCTTTGTGATGCCTTCGGAATCACCGTTTCCGAATTTTTCAAAGAGGATACCCTGACAACTTCGGCGGAAGATGATGAGATTCTCCGCTGTTATCATAGGTTGAACGGATCGGAAAAAGAGGCATTCATGGTTCTGCTCCGCTCTATGAGCAAAAAATAAAAAACTGTTCAAACAGATTGTGCTTGAACAGTTTTTTTGTGTTCATTTTTCGTTTACGCTTTTACGGCTTCAAAGCCAAGGTCGTCGAGCGTTTCCACGGCTTTTTTCACGCAACCGTCGCACCCGTCGATGATCACGGTCTTGTCGGCAAGCGACACCGTGAATGTCAGTCCCTCGGCGGTCAGTGCCTTTTCGATGCGGGCGACGCAATGCTCGCAATGCATGCCCTCCACTTTCAGTACCGTCATGTTTTATCTCCTTTCCGCGTTTCCGCTGGTTAATTGATTTTTTTGAGTAGTGAAACCAGCTCGTCGATCACGTCATCATGCCCCGCGCGAAGTTCGTCTGCCACGCAGGTCTCTAAATGCGTCGATAGCATTTCTCCGAGAAAAGCCTGTAAAGCCGCCCGGACGGCGGTCGTCTGCGTCATCACATCCACGCAGTAGGCGTCGTTTTCCACCATGTTTTTTAACCCCCGTACCTGTCCCTCAATACGGGACAGACGGTTTAAGAGGGCTTTTTTCTCCGCCTCGGTGCGGATCTTCTTTTTTTCACAGCACGTCGTCACAGTTTTTTCCTCCTTAACCGCAGGGCATTCGTCACCACGCAGACCGAGGAAAGCGACATAGCAAACCCGGCAAACATGGGGTTTAGTAAGAATTTGCTATTCTCCGTGATAGCGTACAGAAGCCCCGCCGCAATCGGAAGTCCGACGGTGTTATAGCAGAATGCCCAAAACAGATTCTCTTTGATATCGCGGATGGTATAGCGGCTGAGTTTGATCGCCCGGGAAACGTCGCAAAGATCGCTTCTCATCAGCACAATGTCCCCGGATTCAATGGCAATGTCGCTCCCGCTTCCGATGGCCACACCCACGTCTGCCGCCGCGAGTGCCGGCGCGTCGTTGATGCCGTCGCCGACCATCATGACCGTATGGCCGTCGCGCCGCAACCGTTCCACGGCTTCGGCTTTTCCCTCCGGCAGAATACCGGCAAGCACCTCGTCCACCCCGGCAAGAGAAGCGATATGGCGGGCGGTCGTCTCATTGTCCCCGGTCAGCATGACGGTGCGGATGCCCTGCTTCTGTAACCATTCCACGGCCTCCCGGCTCGTCTTCTTGATCGGATCAGCCACGCCGAATAACCCTATGACCCGGCCGTTCTCGGCCACGTACATCGGCGTCTGCCCCTCGGCGGCCCATTCCGCCGCTTTTTCTGTTTCCTCAAATACTCCGACCGTTTCCCGCATCAGCGCTTCGTTCCCGACGGCCACGGCCGCGTCCCCGATCTGACAGACGATGCCCTTTCCCGACCGCGCCGTAAAATTCGTCACCTCGCGAATGGGAATCGAATTCTGTTCGCCGTAAGCGACCACGGCGCGGGCGATCGGATGCTCCGAGAACCGCTCGGCGGAGCAGACAAGCGACAAAAACTCATCCCGGCTGACGCCGTCGGCCGGCATAACGGCCGTCACCCGCGGTTCTCCCTCGGTGACGGTTCCCGTCTTATCGAGTACCACGGTATCGACTTCATGCGTCCGTTCCAGCGTCTCACCGTTCCGGATCAGAATGCCGTGCGAGGCACCGAGTCCCGTCCCCACAAGAATGGCCGTCGGTGTCGCCAGTCCGAGCGCACAGGGACAGGCAATGACGAGAACGGATGTGAAAATTTTCAGCACAAAGGCGGCGTCTTTTCCGGCCAAAGTCCAAAGGACGGCGGCAAGAACGGCCAGCCCCATCACGGTGGGGACAAAAACCCCGGCCACCTTGTCGGCCAGCCCCGCGATCGGAGCCTTTTTCCCCTGCGCGTCCTCGACAAAGCGAATGATGGAGGATAGCGTCGTGTCGTCCCCGACGCGCGTTACGCGCACGGTCAGCGCACCCTCTCCGTTGATACTGCCGCCGATCACCGCGTCGCCCGTTTTCCTTACGACCGGCATCGACTCGCCGGTGATCAGGGATTCATTGACACTGCTCTCCCCCGAGACCACGCTTCCGTCCTGCGGAATACGCGCTCCCGGACGGATCAGCATAAGG
>JAGHUY010000308.1 GCA_018064545.1 Candidatus Apopatosoma intestinale
CCGAGTTTTGGGGGTTCTCGGCGGGAGTAAACCCCCGCCCTACCGAGTTGCCGGAAGTTTCGTACGGGAACGGTGCAGCAGATACCGAAGCCGGTCTCGGCAAAGAAACCGGGGCGGATGAAGCCGAAGCAACAGACGTCGGCAGGGGATCGCAGGCGCGGATCAACGCCATTTCGGCATAGAGTTTAGCGGACGTGGGCTGTTTCTGCATATTGCCCTCCGCCGCGATCAGAATTTCGAGCAGAGAGAACAGCACGGGGACGGTGTATCCGGCGGCATGGGACGCCGCGGGTTTTTCCGCGCCCATCCGTCCCTTGGTAGACAGATAGATCAGCATATCACGATAGAACGAGATCAGTTCGCGCCAGAAAACGGCGATGTCGCGGGAACTGCCGTAAATCTCCTCCACGGCGGCAAGTGCGGCCGCGGCGTCGCGGGACGCGAGAGCGTCCGCAAGCGAACCGAGCAGTTTGGTCGAGGCCGCGCCGAGCATACGGGACGCGGATTCGATCGTGATGACGCCGCCCTCGCTCGCGCAGTATTCCAGCATATTGAGCGCGTCGCGCATCGCTCCCTGCGACAGGCGGGCGATCAGGGCGAGCGATTCTTCATCAGCCGTAAAACCCTCGCCCTCGCAGACCTGCTTCATCCGGGCGATCATGGCGTCCGGCGTGATGCGGTGGAAGTCGAACCGCTGACAGCGCGAAAGCACCGTCGCGGGAATTTTGTGGAGTTCGGTCGTCGCCAGAATGAAAATGACGTGTTCCGGCGGCTCTTCCAGCGTCTTTAAAAGCGCGTTGAACGCCGAGATCGAGAGCATATGCACTTCGTCGATGATATAGACGCGGTATTTCAGTTCCGACGGCGTATAGACGACGGCATCGCGTATGTCGCGGATGGCATCCACACCGTTGTTGCTGGCGGCGTCCATTTCGATGACGTCGGTGCAACTGCCCGTATCGACGCTCCGGCAGGCGGCGCATTCGCCGCAGGGATCGCCGCCCACGGGATGCTCGCAGTTGGCGGCCTTGGCAATGATCTTGGCGCACGTGGTCTTGCCCGTTCCGCGGGGGCCGCAGAACAGATAGGCATGGGAGATGCGACCGGACTGCACCTCGCTTTTCAGCACCGAGGTGATATGAGCCTGCCCCACCACGTCCTCAAAGACCGTGGGACGCCATTTGCGATACAGCGCCTGATACATCGCGTTTCCTCCCGTTTGGATTTGTAAGTTTTCAGTTTTCGGTTTTCAGTTTTCAGAGTCACCTCATCCACCACCTTCGGTGGTCCCCCTTCCCCAAGGGGAAGGCATTAAAAAAGCGAGGTACAAAATCAGACCATACACCGAAAAATCGAAAAGAATTTCCATGCGCTTTCCGCAGTCCGGGCTCCGGACAGGCAACCCCACGGCACATCGGTTCTTCTGCTTAATGCTGCTTGGTTCCCCACCTGACATGGTTCACAGACACCGATTGCGCGGGACCCGTCCCTCAACGCCCGGGGGATGCGGGGCAGACCACACAAACGCTCCCCTCAAAATCGGGATCACCCCTGCTGAGCGGATTGCAGGTACAGGGCACCGCTGGCTCCCCGGTCGGTATGGCCTGATTTTATATCTCGCTTTGTTTATTATATCAAAAGCATCCCCCTTTTGCAAGTCAAAATTCAAAATCGGGTGGTTTTTTTCAAAAAATTTTTCTTGATTTTTATTTCGGTTCGGCGTAGAATAAAGTAAAATAAAAGAAAATCACGCGAATCGGAGGATGATTCATGTTTTCCCGTCTTCTCGGCGTCTTCGTAAACGACGCGGCCGTTCTCGCCGGTACGGTCATCGGGCTTTTGTTCCGTAAGGTCTTATCGGAAAAATACACGGACGCCGCCATGAAAGCCGTGGCGCTCTGCGTTCTCTATATCGGCATTTCCGGCGCGCTGAAAGGACAGAACGCCGTCATCGCCATCCTGTCGCTCGTCCTCGGGACGCTTGTCGGCACGCTCGCCGACCTCGACGGGCTTCTCGCGAAACTCGGCGACCGCCTGCAAAGCCGGTTTGCCGGAAAAGGCACCTCTTCGCTTTCCGAATCGTTCGTGTCCGCCACGCTTCTCTTCTGCGTCGGCGCGATGGCCATCGTCGGTTCGCTCTCCTCGGGGCTTTCCGGCGATCACGCCACGCTCTATTCCAAAGCGGTGCTCGACGGCATTTCCTCGATCGTGTTCGCCTCCACCCTCGGCATCGGCGTCGCCCTTTCGATCGTCCCGATGACGCTCTATCAGGGCGGCATCGTGCTTCTCGCCGCCGTCGTCGCGCCCTACCTCGGCGAGACGGTCATCGCTGAAATGACGTGCGTGGGCTCGCTCGTCATCATCGCCCTCGGCCTCAATATGCTCGGCATCACCAAGATCAAGGTCGCCAACATGGTCCCCGCGATCTTTTTGCCTATTCTTCTCTGTCTGTTTTTATGAAAACTATTGACATTATTTGCCCGAATTGTTATACTATTCTTTGATAAATCCCGAAAAGCGATGACGGAGACAGTAACACGGAAAAAAAGCCCAAGCGAGCCGACGGCGGTGTGAGGTCGGTGCAAGTCTTTCCGCGCGAACATCCCTCCCGAGCCGCACGGCCGAACCGACAGTAAGCCGCGCCGGTATTCCCCCGTAAAAAGGAAAGCGTATGATAGTATGCGAAGGGTGGTATAGCGAGCGCTTTTTGGCGTCGTCCCGACAGCAGGACGGCGTTTTTTGTTTTTCGGGATAAAAAGGAGGAAAAATCATGTACGAGAAAGTTTCCGCGAATCTCAATTTTGTGGAAAGAGAAAAGAAAGTCCTGGATTTCTGGAAAGAAAACAAGATTTTTGAAAAGAGCATTGAGTTCCGAAAGGACGGTGAGCCGTACACGTTTTTTGACGGTCCCCCGCCGGCCAACGGCAAGCCGCACATCGGCCACGTGCTGACGCGCGTCATCAAGGATATGATCCCGCGGTATCAGACGATGAAAGGCAAGTGCGTCCCCCGCAAAGCCGGCTGGGACACCCACGGTCTTCCCGTGGAGATCGAGGTGGAGAAAAAACTCGGCCTCGACGGCAAGGATCAGATCGAAAATTACGGACTGGAACCGTTCATTCACGAATGCAAGGAATCCGTCTGGAAATACAAGGGAATGTGGGAGGATTTCTCCGGCACGGTCGGTTTTTGGGCTGATATGGAGCATCCG
>JAGHUY010000318.1 GCA_018064545.1 Candidatus Apopatosoma intestinale
TCTCTATGTTATCGTATCATAATTTTTAATTTTTTTCAAGTCTTTCCTACATAGCAAAACGGCAAGGAATCCCTCCTTGCCGCCTTTTTATTTCTTCTTATCGTATGCTAACCGCGGATCGCCGTCCGGAAGACGGATGACGCCGCAATACCGGAAACCGAGTTTTGCCAGCAGATTCCGCATGACCTGGTTGTCTTCGTGCGTGTCGATGCGCAAATAACCGTTCTGTTCCAATGCCCAGCCGAGGCAAAACGTCCCCACGCCCTTCGTCCCGTCAGAGGCGATCCGGTGAACCACCCCGTAGGCTTCGTCTGCCGACCATGCCCCGTCGATGACGTGGTACGTCTCGTCGATCCTGTCTCCGAACAAATAACAGAACGTGCCGACGACCGCCCCGTCCTTTTCGCAGACAAAACTGCGGGACGCGGCAATATCCTCCCGGAGCAGTTCCTCCGGCGGCCAATGACGTGATCCCCATTGATCGGGGTTTCCCGTCTGCGCCATAAACGCTCTCGCCCGCTCATAAATGGCGAGAAGCCTCGGCAAATCCTCCGGTCTTGTTTTTCTGATTTCCATCATACCGATTTTTCCCTTTACAGATCAACGCGGAACCGCGTGCCTCCGTCAAGGAACACCCGGATATTTTCGCAGATTTCCGTAAGACACCGCTCTCTTGCCTCCCGCGAGCCCCACGCCATGTGCGGCGTCAGGCAGACGTTCGGAAGTTCGCGGATCGCATAAAACGGATGATCGGCGGGGAACGGCTCCGCAGAGTACACGTCCGCGCCGAGTCCGGCGATTTTGCCGGCCTTGATCGCCTCGGCAAGCGCCTTTTCATCCGTCACGGCGCCCCGCGCCACGTTGATAAAAATACAGTTCGGCTTTAACAGGGCGATCCTCTCGGCCGAGAAAAGGCCTCTCGTCCCGTCGTTCAGCGGCAAATGCACCGACAGAATGTCCGCGCGGCGGCAGAGCGTATCCGCATCCACCGTCTCCACACCGGAAACGGGCGTGCGCTTATAAGCGATGACGTGACAGCCGAGTGCCTCGGCGACTCTTGCCACAGCTTTTCCGATATTGCCGTATCCCGCGACGCCCCACGTCATGCCGGCAATTTCGTGATAGGCCGGCGAAAGGCAATTGGCAACACCTCCGGCCGAGTATGCCCCGGAGGAGACGTGCCGACAGAATTCCGGAAGATGCGTCACGAGCGACAAAGCCATCGCCGCCGTCAACTGCGCGACGTTATTGGTCGAATAACCCACCACGTTGCAGACGGCGATCCCCCGCTTCCGGCAATACGCCACGTCGATGTTATCGAATCCCGTAGCAAATTCGCAGATCAACCGGAGAGATTTTGCCTCCCCCATGGTTTTTTCGTTCAGTTTCGCCTTATTGACGACCGCGATTTCGCAGTCGGAAAGACGTGCGGCTATTTCCTCGGGTGCCGACGTGCGATACGCCGTCACCTCACCGAACGCCGACAGTGGCGAGAGGTTCAAATCCTCTCCGAGCGTTCCCGCATCCAAAACAACAATTTTCATCATAGCCTCCCGATTTAATGAAATTTGGCCAGTCTGTTTTTCATGATCCGCGCCACGGGATTTTGCAAATGCCCGTCAAAATCCACCGTGGAAACGACGATTTTTCCCCGTCCGTAGGACTTTTCGGCCAGACACAGTGCCGGATAAAGCGGCTGTCCCCACGCACTGGCGGTCAGCGAATTTCCGCTCGTCAGAACGGGAGTAAAATCGTCGCAAAGGAACGTACAGCGCGCGATCGGCGTGATCCGATCCTCTTTATCTCCGTACCAGAACCGGAAATCGTCCGGGCGGAAACCGTCGACCAATTCATGCCCCGTCTTCCGGGAGACGAAATGTACCGGACGCATCCCACAGCGTTTGACGTGAACCGTGCTGCCGCCGATCTCGTAATCCCCGGGATTCTCCGCCGTAATGATCAACGTTTTGCCCTCGGAAACCAGCGCAAGAAGTTCGTCTTTTCTCTTTTCGTATTCCTCCGTGCCTACAAACAGAGCCGGAGAAAAATCCGCTTCTTCACGGGCAAAAACGGTAAGCGGCAGATCATAATAGTGGAGCACGTCGCCCGACGCGTTTTTCAGCGCGGCACGAAGCGTAACGGGTTCTCTGTCATCCGTTTCGGGTGCCGTGACCGTCACAGTCCCCTGTAAAAACGGCGCGTTTTCTCCGAATTTTGCCTCCCTCTGCCCCTCAGCCACCGTCCGGCCGCCGCAGAGCAGTTCCAGCGAAACGGTATGTCCGAAAGAAATCTCATGCGTGTCGTTGCAGATCCAAAGTTCCGCCGTCACCGTCTCTCCGGAGAAACAGGTGAACCGGTCGGTTCGCAACTGCACCGAAAGCGGCGTCAGCGCGTCACGGTAAGCGAAAAAGGCCGGTTTCGGCCGACGCTCACAGTCCACGATGGCTTTCATCCATCCGGCCGGGAACGCGTCGATGAACAGGTGAATGGCAAAGGTGCTGATGGCGGCGTTCCGTCGGAACGCTTCCGTCTGTATTTTCGTGCCCGTCACCTGATGCTTCCCGCTGGCCGTCACCCAATCCGAAAGCGTGTCGGGTCTGTCGTAAAAGAAATAGAACATATTGCCGCTCTGCGAACCCAAAATCCCGGACGGCGTCCACGTTTTTTCCTCTTCCGCGCTTTGCGGCAACCACGCGGCCGGATAGTGCTTTCGCATCAGCGGCACGGGATCGAGCCCCTCCGCTCCGTATTCGCCGCAACCGCCGTACCAGCCCTCCGGCAGATCGAGCCACTCCCCGCGATGCAGTCGTCCCATGTCGATGCCATGGCCGTTATACCACATCGTATAGGTGTGATAATCGGGCAGGTCTGTGGACGGCGGGTCGTAATCCCCGTCGATATGTTTGATGACGCGGTCGGGATTTTGCAGAAGAACCGCCTTGTCGCAGGCGACAAAAAAGTCTTCGAGTTCTTGTCGGACAAAGTGACGATACGGCTTTCCCGACGCGTTGGCAAACGGCTCGTTGATATAGGTGGAAAGGATCGTGCAGGCATGGGAGCGGATCAGTTTTTCCATGTCCTCCGCCTGACGGATCGCCTCCGCGAATTTGGTGCGGCGCAGATTCGTAAAGAGCGGCAGATCGGTCTGGATCATCAGTCCGATCTTATCGCATATTTCATAAATCTCTTTTTGAACCGGGCGTTGCGTGATCCGCAGGAAATTCATGTGGCACGCCTTGGCCATCAGCATATCGGAGAGAAGCTGTTCGCCATCGCCGCGCATGACGTCCTGCTGTTCATAGCCCATCGTATTGGCTCCGCGCAGTCGCAGACTCCGGCCGTTCAAGAAGAACATCCCGTTTTTGCCGGCCTCCGTCCCCATGCGAAAATCACGCATCCCGAACGTTGAAGCAAGGGAATCCGTCTCCACCCCGCCGACAAGCAGGTTTGCCTGTGCTTCGTACAAATACGGCGTCTCCCCGTTCCAAAGGCGGGGGCTTTCCATGCGAAAACGGATGCGAAACCGGTTTTCCCCGGTATATAAAACGGCTTTTTGCAGTTTGCCGTCCCGCTCCAAAGCGGGAATGTCCTCAGCCGACACGGTGCCGCCGTCCGGCACGCCCGTCACGGCCGACGGGGTATAGAAAAAGTCGGACAGGACGGACGAGGAAAAGTTCTTTCCGCAGACGGAAAAGGCGATTTTGACCTCGTCCTCCGGCGGGCGCACACCGCCGTTATACACCGTGCACCAAATCTCATATTCGGAAGTGGCGGGAAGCGGACGCACCCACAGGTCGGAGAGGAAAACCGGGCTTCTCTCTTCCAGATAAACGCGCTGGTAGATGCCCATACCGGGCGGGCAATGGTGCCATCCGCTTTCCGGATCGTCGAATCCGGGACCGGTCGCGGCGTACAGTTTGTCGCCCTCCAACCGCTCGTTTTCATAGGTGGGAGCGTTGTTTCCACCGTAAACAAAATCGTTTTCCACGCAAACGAGAAGCGTATTCTCCCCGTCGCACAGATACCGCGTCACGTCCCACTCAAACGGGGCGAAAAAGCCCTCGTGCATCCCGACGAAATTGCCGTTGAGAAAGACTTTCGCAAGATAATCCACGCCGTCAAAATGAAGCCACACAGAACGGTTTTCCCGCCGTTCCCACCGGAACGCCGTGCGGTAATACGCCGTCGCCCGGCCGACCGGACCGCCGTAATGCGGAACGGACACCGTCTCCCATTCGCCCTCTCCCGCAAGGATGGCGGGAAGATGCGAAAGGTCGTAGTCCGTTGCCACCCGATACGAAAACGAGGAGAGTTCTTTCTTTTTCCGATCACACGGAAGCGGCGCGGCACAGTCTGCCAAAAAGGGCTTGTACCGGGCTTTCAGCCGCTCGATTTCCGCCGCCAGTTCCTCTGCCGTTTCCATTTTTTTCGGCATCGCGTCCGGCGTTCGGTCCGTTTCCGCAAGCGGGAAGCAAACGCCGTTTCCTGTCGGTGCCGGAGAGGGGACAAGCGGTTTTCTCGCCATTTGAATATCGTGGGATGCAATGCCAGCAAAAACATCGGCCATGGTGGGGCTCCTTTTTCATGCTTGATTTACGCTCTCATTCTATCATAAAAAACAGTGATAATCAATGCAACAGTGAAAAAACAAACCCTTTTGCCGAAAAAACTTATTTGGAACGCCTTATTCCCGTTGCTGTACCTTTTCCGCCCGGATTTCTTCGTCTCCGCCGAGGAAGATCCATGCGTTCTTCGCAAATTTTTCGGGCGCGTCCGACACCAGATACCGCGTTTCGCCCATCCTGCCGCCCGCCGCGCAAAGTCCCGACGCCGTCAGTTCTTTTTTTACCATTCCGGCCGCCTCTTTCGCCGGATCAATCAAAACCGTCTCCGGCAGAATCTCCGCAATCCGGTCAGGCATGATGGGAAAGTGCGTACAACCGAGGATCAACGTCTGCGGCCGGAATGCCCGCATAGGCTCCAGATACTTTTCGCAAACCAGTCGCGTGATCTCGGAATCCTCACCAATAAAGCCGTTTTCTACCAACGGAACAAGGAGCGGACACGCCACGCTCATCGTTTGCAGATCGGCTTTTTTCGCTCTCATCTTTTTTTCAAACGCTCCGCTTGCCACCGTCGCTTCCGTTCCAATCAGCCCAATTCGACAAGCACCCGTGGCAATGGCGGCCTCCACCGCGGCATCGACCACTCCGAAAACAGGTTCTTTTGCCCCTCCCGTCACATCGTCAAGGACAGTAGAACTGACCGTTCCGCAGGCCGCCAAAACGATTTTGACACCAAAACGTTCCAAAACCCCAATATCTTCTTTCGCATAGGTAAAAAGCGTCTCCCGGGAGCGCGTTCCGTAAGGCACTCTTCCCGTGTCGCCGAAATAAACAATGTCTTCCCCGGGCAGAATCCGGCGCCGCTCTCCCACCGCGCACAGCCCGCCGAGCCCGCTGGCAAAAATGCCGATCGGTCGGTTATCCGTTGAAAAACGCCCCTTTCCGATTAAAAAACGAGCTTGGCGACACGCGGATTGCCCCCGTAATCGCGGAAAATTTCACACGTCATCCCGATCTCGCGGGAAAGGTCGCAAAGCGCATCCCCCTGATCGTATCCGATTTCCAGCACGATCGCCCCGTCCCGTTTCAGATGAGACGGCGCGTAGGAGAGGATCGCCCGATAAAACACAAGCCCGTCCGCCCCACCGTCCAGCGCCAATCGCGGTTCTCTCTGCACTTCCCGCGAGAGACCGTCGATAACGTCCGTCCGGATATACGGAGGGTTGGAAACGATCCGATCGTATGCCCCCGTCAGCGGATCGGTGAGCACATCGGCTCTGCGAAAAACGACCTGCATTTCCACGCCGTTTTCCCGCGCGTTCCGCCCGGCAAGCACAAGAGCCTCTTCCGAAAGATCGAACGCCTCGACCGAGCACCCCGTCATCTTGGCAATCGCGACGGCGATACAGCCGCTCCCCGTGCAGAGATCGGCCGTCCGGCTTCCCGGATGTAACCTCTCTGCCGCTTTTTCAAAAACAAATTCCGTGTCCGCGCGCGGGACGAGACAGGCGGGACTCACAAAAATACGACAGCCCGCAAAAACCGTTTCTCCCAAAATATATGCGAGCGGCTCGCCGGTTATGCGCCGGGCGATCATCGCGTCCAGCGCCGCCGCGTCGAAAACCGCCTCTTCTCCCATCCGTGCGAAAACCGCGGCACGGTCGAGGCCGCTTACCCGCGCAAGAAGCAACATGGCCTCATAGTCGGAAAACTCACCGCTTGTCGCGGTGAGTTTGTCTTTGATTGTATTCTTTAATTCCCGGTACGTCATGCGTTTTCCGTCGGCTCTTCCGCCGCCTCTGTTTCGGCTTTTTCTCCGGTCGGCTCTTCCACCGCCGGTTTTTCCTCGTTTTCGGCGTTTACAAGTGCCACTTCCTCCGGAAATTCGTCCGGCAGAGCGCATTTGAGCGACCGGATGGCGACCTCGATCTGTTTTTCGTCCGGCTCTCTCGTCGTGATCCGCTGGAACCAAAGCCCCGGTTGGATCAGCGCACGGGTAAACCAGTTGTCGTGTTTGGCAAACAGCATGAGAAGTTCGTATCCGATACCGACAACGATGGGGAGCAGAAGCAGTTTGAGTAACGTGCGCACCAAACGGCTTCCCCACGGGATAAACAACCCGATCACGATGCCGAGGATCAGCATCACGAAAAGGAAACTCGTGCCGCAACGCGGATGGAACCGCCGCTGAGCTTTTACGTTTTCCACCGTCAGCGGCAGTTTGTGCTCATAGCAGAAAATGGATTTGTGCTCCGCGCCGTGATATTCAAACGTGCGGCGGATATCGGGGAGAAGCGAGACGAGCCACAGATAGCAAAGGAAAATCAGAATCTTGGCTCCACCCTCAATAAGGCTCTTCCAACGGCCAAGCTCGGCACCGATCAATTTTTCAATTCCGGAAGCGACCAATGCCGGCAGATACATAAACAACACCAGTGCCAGCACCACGCCAAGCACAGCGGAAACCGGCATCAGAACGTCCAAAAGGTCTTTTCCGAAGCGGCGTTTGAGCCATTTTTCAAATTTGGTCTCTTCTTCCTCGATCCCGAGAAGATCGGCCGAGGAATCCAGCGTGGAAAACGACAAAATCATCATCTCCGCGAAATTCACGACCCCGCGAACGATGGGAAGCCGCAAAAACGCGCTCTTTTTCCGCACCGATTCAAAACGGGAAATGCGCGTTCTGATCGAACCGTCATCGGCCCGGACGGAAACGGCCACGTCGCCCGTGACGCCGTTCTTCATCATCACGCCTTCCAGCACCGCCTGCCCGCCGACGTTCGCGTAGGCGACGGCCTTTTTCTCTTTCTTCATATAATCACCTCGTGAAAGAAAAAGCCGACGGCCTTTCGCTGTCGGCTTTTTTCGATAATGTTAACCTACCAGGTACGTTGCCAGCGCCACAACCACAAACACGATGGATGCGATTACGGTAAGGCGGGTGAGCTTTTTGCCGGAGCTCTTCGATTTGTTCTTGTTGAGGAACGTGTTCCCGCCGCCCGCGATGGCACCGGAAAGACCGGTCTTGCCGGAATTCTGAACCAGCACGGAAACGATCAGAAACAGAGCGCAAACAATCAGGATCGCTCCGAAAATATAGGTGATAGTAGTCATAGGAAAATCTCCATTCCGACGGATACTCTTCGCCGTGTCTACCGTCATTTTTCACACGGAAAGAAATTCTTTTTCGGGTATGCCGCCCCGCGACAATAGCCATTGTAGGTTTATCATATCATAAAAAAAAGCCAAATGCAAGCCCTTTTTTTGTTTTTTTATGCAAAAAAAGCAAAGAAAATTGCCGGAAAGCCGTTTTTTGGATTGACAAATAAAAAAGATAATGATATAATGGTACTCCGGAAAAAGACCAGACTCGGTCTTTTCTCCTTGCTGTGAGTAAATTTTGACTGCTCACGGCCTTACGTCCAAAAGGAGGTGCAACAGAATGGAAAAGACTACCGGAAAGTACGAAACAATGTTCATTGTTGACGTAACGAACGGCGAGGAAGCCACTGCTGCGATTGTCGAAAAGTTCAAAACTCTGATCGAGGCCAACGGCACGATCGCGACTTTTGACGAGTGGGGCAAGCGCAGACTGGCTTATCCGATCAATGACGAAAACGAAGGCTATTACGTTCTCGTCAATTACGAAGCGGACACCGCTTTCGTAGCCGAGCTGGAACGTGTCTTCAACATCACCGAAGGCATTATGCGTTCCATGACCATCAAAGCGTAAAAGGAGAAGAAGTATGGCAAGTCTTAACAAGGTTATCCTGATCGGTCATCTGACTGCCGATC
>JAGHUY010000316.1 GCA_018064545.1 Candidatus Apopatosoma intestinale
CGCTTCCAAGAAGGCTTACTTCCAGCCCACCATTGATGAGATGGCGAAGGATGCCGCTGAACTCGGCCTCGGCGAGAACGGCAAATACGCTCTTGCTTATATCAAACTGTGGGTAGGCAGCTATTCCGCTCAGCCGGATGACGGCCCGATCTGCCACACGCTGGTTGACAAGTCTGCCGCCGACAAATTCGGGCTATTTGCTTACTCCAAGCTGCGCTCCGTTACCGAGTCCGAAACCGTTTCCAAGTCCAATGTGACCGTTGCCGCTTACCAGGACGGCTATGAGGGCTTCGGCGGTTACGGCTACTGCCACTATCTGTTCGTTACCGATAACAGCCCGCTGCCGTGGACTGCCTGCGCGTTCATCGCCTACATGACCTGCACCGTTGACGGCTTCTCCGCATGGGGCAAGGATATCGGCGGTTACTCTTCCAACCCGACCGTTGCGGCCGGTATCGAAGAGAAGTTCAACCACAAGGCTGACGGCGACCTCGGTTACGACTGGTGGATCGACGAAGGCGGACTGGTAGTAGAAGATCCGAAGTACTGCGCCGATGTTGCCGATACCGTGGGCTGTTGGATCGAGATGCTTACCAAGTACGGCAAATAGAATCTGTCAGCGAAACTCAATCTTTAAGAAAAAATACAGAAAAATAGTTTTTTCATAAAAGTTCCATGGAAAGGCAAAAAATAATGAAAAAGATTCTTTCCGCATTCGTCATTCTCCTGACGGTATCGTACTCATTTTGGCAGGAACCGTGGTTGTCAGCGCGGGCAACATTGACTCCGGCTTCTGCGGAGCACAGGGTGATAACGTCACGTGGACGCTTGACGAGGAGGGAACCCTGACCATTTCCGGCACAGCCGTATCCGTCGTGTCTGCCGGAAAGGACAATATCACGAGGTAACGTAAAGAAGAACGCTCAATAAACAGCGGGGCTGCAAAAAGGCCCCATAAAAAAACAGAGCCAAGTGACTGCAAAAGCAGTGACAAAGGCTCTGTTTTTATTTATAAAATTCTTTGGGGGACTAATGCTACAACTCCTATCCGTTTGAATGAATGATACCCGCTTTATGATTATCTTTCAAACAAAACTTCAATGGACAGTTTCTTTTCTCCCGGTACGGTGAAATCGACGTAGGGGGATTCCCAAACCGCGGTGTTTTCAAAGGCCACCGGCGTTCCGTTCACGAAAACCCGGTCGGCTTTTTTGCCGTCCGGAAGCAGAATATGAGCCCGGACCGTTTCGGCGGGGGAGAGAATATCATAGCGCAGTCCCTCGTCCTTTTGAATGAAGCGCACGTCCACGACGGTCCCCGTCTTCTCATATCCCGTCAGATACCGCAGTTCCCGATAGGGCGTGACGGGGAAGCGCGGCGAGAAGCCGAGATCGCGGTACCCGGTATCGAGGTCTTCGATGCCGGCCAGCCCCTCGTCGATCGCGGAGAGAAGAGCCGCCGCGCCCCACGCGCTCGGCCCCTGCTTGTCCTGCGGCGTGCAGTCGATCGGCGAATACAAAAAGAAAATCTTGCCGTCGCGTTCCCGCATTTCGATGAATCGGGACAGAATGTCCCATCCGTAAGCCTCATAGCCGCAGGAGAAAGCGCCCTTGGCCAGTTCGCCGGCCGTGAAGGGCGAGATGGCTCCGTTGACGTATTGGCCGGGTTTGTATCCGATAAAATCGTCGTAGGGGGGATAGATGGAAAACCACTCGGCAAAGTAGCCGGTTTTTTCTTTCAGAGCCAGATAGGATTCGATGACGCGGCGTTTTTCTTCCACGGTAAAGATCCCGCGGTTCAGCGCGTAGGCGTTGGAGAGCGAAAGACGCTCATTTTCCCGATCGTCCGCCCCGTTATGCCCCAGATGCAACTGATGGATGAAAAAGCGGCCGTTGTAAAGATACCGAAAAATATTGCCGCGCAGAACCTCAGCCCGTTTTTCCCATTCCGTTGCTTTCTCTTCCATCCCGAGTTTCCGGTTAAAGAATGCGAGCATATTCATCGCCTGATAGACGCCCGTGTTGTCGCCGTGCATGACCGACATCGGAGAACGCTCGGAAATGCGGCGATCCGGCGCGTTTTTGGAGTGATTGTCCGGCTCATAGAAGAAATCCCACGTGTCGATCGTGAACGGACGTTTGACAAGGCCGTGTGCCTTGTCAAACCGTTTTTCGCTCGTCAGATCGTAGAGGATGCCTTTTTCCAGTTTCGGCAGAGCGCGGCGGAGCCAGTCCGGATCGCCGGTGACGCGGTAATAATGCATGGCACCCTCGACGACCAGATATTCGATATCCGCTTCCAGTTCCAGCCGGACAAGCGTCTGATTGTCGTCGGGATAGAAAACGCGGCAATCCTCGTTCACCATCGCCCAATGGCGGTCGTCCGTCTGCTTGACGAGTTCAAAAAACTGACCGTCTTCGCGCTGGGTGTCGAGAATGAAATTCAGAAACGAGCCGATGTCGTATTCCCAATGGCAGAACGCTTTCATCTCGTGCACGTGATCGCGGATCCAGTTTTTGGAACACATCAGCATTTTGCCGTCGAGAAAGACGAGCCGCCGATCGTCCCAGATGATGTTGCGGAGTTGGTGCATGAATTCCCCGAGACGGAAATCCGTTGTCGTCAGGATGCCGGGAAGCCCCAGTTCCTCGTTATTATACGTTCCGTTCTGCCTGCCGTCGATGCGCAGAGCGGGGAGTTCGTGTTCCAGTTCTATATGCATATCCGTCACACCTTTTTCGCTCATATTGTAGCAGAACGGAGGGAGTTCTGTCAATGGTTTTTGTCCGTGACGGTGCCGAAGAAAAAGAAATTTTCACTTTGTAAAATCCGTTCGCATGATGGCCGAACAGGTTGACATATTTTGATATTTTTACTATAATTATAT
>JAGHUY010000310.1 GCA_018064545.1 Candidatus Apopatosoma intestinale
CGTAAAGGCGAGTTCCTCGGCGGGTTTTTCGTCGATGTCAACGGTGACGGTGCCGTTCCCGTTGTCCACGAGTTTCACACCGTCTTCGGCACCGGCCGTTACCGCGACGGACCAATCGACCTTAAAGGATTCTCCGCTGATCATCACGTTGGAAACACGTTTGAAGTCAGAAAGAGCCTTTTCGGCATTGTCTTCGCGGGTTTTGTCGCCGGAAGTTCTGTACATGGTGAAAACGTACTCTTTTGCGGATGCCAGTTTATCTACGACAGGAGCGGGTTCTTCGCCGCAAGCCGCGAACAGGGACAGGCACAGGGCAAGCAAAAGGACGCAAGCAATGATTTTTTTCATTTTTTTACTCCTTTTTGTTTAGTCGTTTATGATAATATCGTTTACGGAGAAAATTTGGATTTGATAGGAGTTGCCGTACCGGCCGATCAGACCTTGTACATCGATTCTTCTGTTCAGGAAAGCATCCGAGGTAACAAGTGCCCCCGTCTCGTCGTGCAGAGGAGACGTGCGGATCTGTACGGAGAGACAGTCTTCGCTTTCACAGATAAGCGTCCTCGCACCGTAGCTGTCGATGCTCTCATCTGTCGTCGTATAGGCACTCTTCACCGTCAGATTCCGCAGAGAAACCGTCGTATCCATGAGCAGAGCGGCGGTGTCATATTCGCGGAGAACGGACACCCCGTCCTCCTCGACCTCAATAGCAATTTTCTGACCGTTCAGAACGTCTGCACCGATCAGAGCGTAAGCCGGAGCATACCCCTCCCCGAGCTTTTGAATATTGCTCGGATCATCGGGTTTCATCGCCCGGTAGGAGATGCCGGAAATCTGATAGGTACCTCCCGTCTCCCAGTATTGCAGCGTTCCGACCATCCGGACGCGGTTTCCGATGGACAGAATGGACAGTCCCGCCCCGCTGAGGTTGTATCCGCAATAGACGACCATACCGAAGTACAGTCCGGAATCGGGATCGTATTCCTCCACATAGACGCTTCCGTCATTGCCGCGCGTGACCACGCCCTCAAACGCCACTTTGACGCCGTTGTACTGTTCAAGGTTCAGACGAAGTTCTTTCGCCGTCAGTTCGACCGCGTCACCGTAGTAAAAGTCGGGGTCTTTCTCGCCGGAATACAGGCCGATCTTTTGCGATTTGGCCTGATTCAGTGCGGCAACACACGTCTCTCCGTAGCGATTGTTCGCCGTGGAGGACGCGATGGCCAGTCCGTTTTGGAGAATTTCCAGATTGAGGTTCCGATACGGTTCGTTCTCGCTCGTCCGATACCAGACCCAAACGAGAAACCGTCCGCCCGTCGAGTCTCTGTTCCACTCTCCCGATTCGGATTCCAGAATGATAGAGGTGGCCGATTCAAGTTTTTCGCGGGTGAAGCGGGAGGCCGCTTTGCCGTATTCCTCGATCTTACCCGTGGATTCCGGCGTATTGATGGCCAGATACCGGGCTTTCAGGACCTCGGGGCCGGTAGGACCCATGATATGAAAATGCGTGGTGTCGCCGTCAATGTACGTTTTGACCGAAGCGTCGGCCTTTACGTATCGGAGATCATGTCCATCGTCAGAAGCGAAACGTAATCCTTGGGTTCGCCGGTCTCATCTCCCTGCCCCCGCGGGTTTTCCCCGCAGGAGACGAGAGAGAAAAGGAGCAAAGAAAGGA
>JAGHUY010000197.1 GCA_018064545.1 Candidatus Apopatosoma intestinale
TAAGTATCGTTGCGAACGAGGTTTTCATTCAGAAGAACGGCGTCCTCGTAGTTATATCCTTCCCACGTCATAAAGCCGACAAGAGCGTTCTTGCCGAGGGAGATTTCGCCGTTGGACGTGGCGGGCCCGTCGGCAATGACGTCGCCTTTTTTCACACGCTCGCCGACCGACACGATCGGACGCAGGTTGACGCTGTTTCCGGCGTTGGAGCGTTTGAATTTGAGGAGTACATAGCGATCCTTCACTCCGTCGTCGCGGACTACGATGACTTCATCGGCACTCACGCGCTCCACATAACCGTCATTCTTACAGAGAACGCAGACGCCGGAATCGATGGCGGCTTTGTATTCCATGCCGGTACCGATGATCGGAGAATCCGTCATCATCAGCGGAACGGCCTGCTTCTGCATGTTGGAGCCCATCAGCGCACGGGTATTATCGTCGTTTTCGAGGAACGGGATAAAGCCGGTGGCGACCGAAATGAGCATCTTCGGCGAAACGTCCATGAAATCGATGCGATCCGCATTGACCTCGACGATTTCCGCCTTGTCGCGGGCGGCCACTTTCTTATTGATAAAATGACCCTTCTCGTCCAGCGGCTCGTTGGCCTGAGCCACGATATAGTTATCTTCGATGTCGGCCGTCATATAGACGACTTCCTCGGTCACGCGGTTCGTCTCCTTATCGACGCGGCGGAACGGCGCCTCGATAAAGCCGTAATCGTTGATCTTGGCATAGGTGGCCAGATACGAGATCAGACCGATGTTCGGACCTTCCGGCGTCTCGATCGGGCAGATACGTCCGTAGTGCGTATAGTGAACGTCCCGAACCTCGAAAGAGGCACGGTCACGGGACAGACCGCCCGGGCCGAGTGCGGAAAGACGGCGTTTGTGCGTCAGTTCGGCGAGCGGGTTGTTTTCATCCATGAACTGGGACAACTGCGAAGAGCCGAAGAACTCGCGTACCGCCGACACGATCGGACGGATATTGATGAGCGCCTGAGGCGTCAGACTCTCCGTGTCCTGCGTGGTCATGCGTTCGCGGATGCTCTTGTCCATACGGGCAAAACCGATCCGGAGCTGATTCTGAATGAGTTCACCGACGGCACGGATACGACGGTTGCCGAGGTGGTCGATATCGTCGGTATTGCCAATGCCGTGAGAGAGGCAGAGCAGATAGTTGATCGATGCGAAAATATCGTCCTTGGTGATATGATGCGGAGAGATCTCTCCCGCACGTTCACGGCAGGTCTCGATGATTTTCTGCTTGTCGCCGCCGCACTCTTCCATAATAGAAAGAAGAGCAGACAGTTTGACGTGTTCTTTAATGCCCGCTTCGGACAAATCGTAGCCCAAAACGTCGACCGGGTCCACCATGTTATTGCTGAACACCTTGGCCTCTTTGCCCTCGCCGAGATCGACGAACGCCTCGTTGACGCAGGCGTGTTCGATCTGCATCGCTTCCTCATCGGAAAGGGTCTTTCCTGCCTCAAAGAGCAGTTCGCCCGTGATGGGGCTGATGACGGGACGGGACAGCGTCTTCCCGGCAAGGCGTCTGCCGAGAGCCGTCTTGCGGTCAAACTTATAGCGACCGACAGCGCCGAGATCGTAGCGTTTCGGGTCAAAATACATATTATTGAGAAGGATCTGCGCGCTTTCGACGATTGCGGGCTCGCCGGGACGCAGTTTCTTATAGATTTCTTTCAGAGCCTCTTCGTAGGGAGTCGTACCGTTTTTCTCGGCTTCCGTCTGAATCTGGTCTTTTTCCAGCGTGGCCAGAATCTTGGGATCGTCGCCGAACAGCGTGCGAACACCGGTGGAAGTAGAGGTGGATTCTTCGAGGGCACGGACAAGAACCGTCACCGGGAGTTTTCTCTGCCGGTCGATCCGGACGTAGAAAACGCCGTTGGCGTCTGTCTCATATTCCAGCCATGCGCCGCGATACGGGATCACCTGCGTCGTTAAGATCATCTTGCCGGATTTATCCATCGATGTAAAGTAGTACATACCCGGAGAACGGACGAGCTGGGATACCACGACACGCTGAGCGCCGTTGATGACAAAAGAACCTTCGTCGGTCATCAGCGGGAAATCGCCCATGAAAATGTCCTGTTGTTTGACTTCTCCCGTGCTCTTATTGGTCAGACGGACCGTCACACGGAGCGGAGCGGCATAGTTCGTATCTCTCTCCTTGCATTCCTCGACGGAATACTTCGGATCGGGATCGATCGAAAAGTCCACGAATTCGATGACAAGATTGCCGGAATAGTCCACAATGGGAGATACATCCGCCAGTACTTCGCGGATGCCCTTGTCCATCAGCCATTTGTAAGACTTTTTCTGGATTTCCAGAAGATCGGGCATTTCCAGAACGTCTTTTACCTTGGCATAACTCATTCTGACGTTTTTGCCAAGTTGCTGGGGTTTGAATCTCAATACAATCACTCCATTCGATAATTTCGCTTGCCTTGATTTTTGTCAAATTTCGGTAAGAACCAACGCCCTGTTTCCCCCGATTTTCACCGGTTTTTCCGCAGTGCCGGCCAAAAAAGGCGAAAACAATGCATTGTAATGCAATTTACAAGTATATCACTCCCCTGTCAAGATGTCAAGGGGTATTTTTCAGTTTTTGGAAATAATTATTGACTTTTTTGTACAATGATAATATAATGAATTACAAATAAAAGCAAAAATCGGCCTTTTTTCGGATCGCGCCGTTTTATGATGGAAAAAGTGAGGACAAGTTTTATGCAATGGACATCTCTCAACGACATCCGCGAGAAATACCTTTCTTTCTTTGAGAGCAAGGGGCATCTCCGCCACGACAGTTATTCGCTGATCCCCGAGGGGGACAAATCCCTGCTTCTGATCGTTGCGGGCATGGCTCCTCTCAAAAAATACTTTACGGGAGAAGCCGAACCGCCCCGCCGCCGCATGACGACCTGTCAGCGGTGCATCCGCACCAACGATATTGAAAACGTCGGCATCACCGCCCGCCACGGCACGTATTTCGAGATGCTGGGCAACTTCTCTTTCGGCGATTATTTCAAAGAAGAGGCGCTTCCGTGGGCATGGGAATTTCTGACCAGTCCCGAATGGCTCGGCATTCCGGCCGAAAAACTCTATCCGTCCATCTATCAGGATGACGACGAGGCCTACCGCATTTGGAACGAGAAGATCGGCGTTCCCGCCAACCACATCGTCCGTCTCGGCAAAGAGGACAACTTTTGGGAACACGGCAGCGGTCCCTGCGGCCCCTGCTCCGAAATCTATTTTGACCGCGGTGAAAAGTACGGTTGCGGCAAGCCCGACTGCGGCCCCGGTTGCGATTGCGATCGGTTCATGGAAATCTGGAACAACGTATTTTCCCAGTTCAATAACGACGGCGAGGGACACTACACCGAACTCGCTCAGAAAAACATCGACACCGGCATGGGGTTGGAACGGCTTGCCTGCGTGATGCAGGGCGTGGACAGTATGTTCGACGTGGACACGATCCAGAACATCATTGCCGCCATCAGCGAAAAAGCCGGCGTCAAATACCGCGAGAACGCCAAAGCCGACGTCTCTTTGCGAATCATCGCCGACCATATGCGCGCCTCCTCGTTCCTGATCGCCGACGGCGTCATGCCCAGTAACGAAGGACGCGGCTACGTGCTTCGCCGTCTGCTCCGCCGCGCCTGCCGTCACGGCAGACTGCTCGGCATCCGCGGTGCTTTCCTCTGTGACATCGTGACCGTCGTCGCCGGAGAAAACAAGAGTGCGTATCCGTATCTGACCGAAAAACTCGACTATATCCATAAAATCGTCGGCATGGAAGAGGAACGCTTCAATCAGACCGTCGAATCCGGTATGAACCTGCTCGAAAATCTGATCGCCGAAGCGCAGAAGAACGGCTCCGACAAGCTGTCCGGTGCCGACGTCTTCAAACTGTCCGATACGTTCGGGTTCCCGTTTGATCTCACCCGTGAGATTGCCGAGGAACGCGGCATCGGCATCGATGAAGAGGGATTCCGTCAGAACCTGGCAGAGCAAAAAGCCCGTGCCAGAGCCGCGAGAGGCAACATCAGCGGCTGGGATGAGAAAATGGCCGACTCTTTTGCCGGTCTTGCCAAAACATCTTTCGTCGGCTATCAGACGACGGAAGCAAAAGCCACAGTCATCGCTCTCGTCGATTGCGAGACCGATGAGCGCGTAGACATTGCCACCGGAAAGACCGTCGTCATCACCGATGCCACTCCGTTCTACGGAGAGGGCGGCGGTGAAGTCGGCGATACGGGATTCATCGCGTCCGCCAATGCCCGTGGGTGCGTGACCGATACCAAGAAGAAAGACGGCATCTATATGCACATCTGCGACATCGAAGAGGGTTCCCTCTCGATCG
>JAGHUY010000108.1 GCA_018064545.1 Candidatus Apopatosoma intestinale
TTGGCGGCGGGGAACAGAGCCAGTGTCTTTCCCCCGTCGGCAAACAGAACGCCGTCGGAAACGGTATAGGTGGGATGAGCATCGGAAACGGTAAAGGAAGCGATATTCGAGCAACCGGAAAAGGCGTTATAGCCGACTTCGGAAAGGGAATCGGGGATCGTCACGGAAAACGGCTCTCCGGTCGTGCCGCAACGGCAAAACGCATAAGCACCCAATTCTTTCAGCGAAGACAGAGCGGAGAGATCGAACCGATAGGCGGAACACTCGTAGAACGCGCCCTCTCCGATGGATTCGACCGTTTCGGGCAGTTCCAGTTCGGCAAGCGAAACACAGCCGAGAAAAGCGTCTTCTCCGACGGTGCGGAGCCCTTTTTTCGTAAACCGAACGGTTTTCAGCGCGGTGCACCCGGCGAAAGCCCCGTCTCCGATCGACGTGATGTTACCGGAAAGTTCCACGGTCACGAGAGCGTTCTGATCGGTAAAGGCACCGTCGCCGATGGCGACAACGGAATACCGGCCGTCGATCTTGTTGATCGAGACCGAAGTTTCAGCGCCGTTATATCCCACAATGGTCGCTCTGTTATTGGCGTCCAGCGTGTAAGAATACAGACTGTTTTTACTGACCAGAATCTCATCCTGCCCCGAAAGGACGGTAACCGAACCGAGGATCATGGCAACCGCCATCAGGATCATGAGAAAAAGCCGGGTTCTTTTCATAGGAGAATTCCTTTCCGTTTTGTACAAATTCAATCTAATCATATCACAATTCTGACGGTTTTTCAAGCCCCAAACCGGGGATTATGCCGATGATAGGCAATGTTTTATTCTTTTTTGGCGAAAAAAGTACGGATTCCGCAAATGACCATCAGCCCGCCGAATGCCCGGGACAGAAAAGAGGCGTTCAGAAGACGGAGCAGAAAGAGACCGAGAAAGGAGCCGAAAAAGCCGGAAATCCCGATCAGAAGAATGCGGGAAACCGGGAGTTTCCGCCGGATCAGATGGACGACGGCGGCGGAGACGGACGAGAAGACGAAAAAGATCAGATTGATCCCCTGCGCATAGAGTTGCTCCGTGTTTTTGACGAGCCGCAGATACAGAACGAGAAGACCGCCTCCGCCGACACCGGTGGCGGACAGCGCGGCGGTCAGAAAAGAAACGAGAAAATCGAGCATGACGGCTTCCTTTCGTTATTTTCGGAAAATCAGGGAGAATCCGCCGTACAGCATCAGTACGGCGAATATTTTTTTCAGCCACTTCGTATCGATCTTGTCCAGCAAAAACGCACCGACGGCCCCGCCGAGAACGGCAGGGGCGAGGAACGGAACGGCATCGCCGAACGAGACGTATCCGTCCCGGCAATACAGGAAAACGGAAGAGAGAGACATGATGAGGACGCAGAGCACGGTGGAGGCAAAAACGTCTTTGGTACTGACGGCGGGATCGTCTGCATATATATGACGAAGAAGAAAGAAGACGAGAATACCGCCTCCCATGCCGAACAGCCCGTTTGCCATGCCGGCGAGAAAGCCGAAGAGAAGCAGGACGGCGGGGGCGAAATGCGATTTTGAAAAGAGTTTCATGAAAAACCTTTCTTTCGGAGTCCGAGACGCCAAAAAATCATGTTTTTTTCTTGTATTCTATTCTATTTTGTGCTATAATCAATTTGTTATACAATGGCCTGTTATCTCATTTGAACAGGCGGGAGGGTTTATGAATCTCGGAAAAGCCGTTCTGTGCGGGCTTGTTCAGGGACTGACGGAGTTTCTTCCGGTATCCAGTTCCGGACAC
>JAGHUY010000005.1 GCA_018064545.1 Candidatus Apopatosoma intestinale
GCCCCGTTATGACCACTTCGATACCTCTCCGTATGGTTTTGGCACGGGTTTCCGTGCCAAAACAGTATAACACAGTTTTTTTCGTTTGTCAATCGGAAAAAACTATTTCTTTTGCCCGGGTTGTAAAACCTATTTCTTTTTCCCGGGTTTCGTTTGTTTGGGTTTTGCCCAGCCGGTCGGGCGGTGTGCCGGGAACGTCTGTCTCTTTTTCTTGCCCTTGCCGTTCGGCTTAGCAGCACCGGTAGCCGCTTTCTTTTCTGCCGTTTTCCCGTCCGGTTTGCGCTCGGCGGTTTTTGACTGCTTTTGCCCCGTTTGCGCCGCCTGCGGCTTTTCGGGACGGACGAGACAGTGTTCGTCATAGCCGATCAGATCGGTGCGTCCGGCATCGCGGAGCGCACGCAGGATGAGTTGCCGGTTTTCGGGGCGGAAATATTGCAGGAGTGCCCGCTGTTCTTCCTTTTCTTTCGGCGTGCGCGGCACATAGACGGGTTTCAGCGTATAGGGATCAAGTCCCGTATAGAACATACAGGTCGAGACTGTGCCCGGCGTGGGATAGAAGTCCTGCACCTGTTCCGGATGGATGCCTTCTTCCTTTAGGAACTGCGCCAGCGTGATCGCGTCCTTCATCGTACTGCCCGGGTGGCTGGACATCAGATACGGGACGAGATACTGCTTTTTATTCATGCTCTTGGTCAATTCGTAAAACCGCTTTTGAAACTTCTTGTAGACAGAAATATCCGGCTTGCCCATGGCAGACAGCACGCCCGCAGAGCAATGCTCCGGCGCGCCCTTTAACTGACCGCTGACGTGATAGCGGACGAGGTCCTTGAAAAACTCCTCGTTCTCGTCGAGAAGCAGATAATCAAACCGGATGCCCGACCGGATAAACACTTTTTTAACGCCCTTGATCTCGCGCAGACGGCGGAGCAGATGCAGATACTCGCTCTGATCGACGACAAGGTTCTTGCACGGTGTCGGCGCGAGACACTTTTTCCCCTTGCACATCCCGCGCTTTTCCTGCCCGTTGCACGACGGACGGCGGAAGTTGGCCGTCGGGCCGCCCACGTCATGGATATAGCCCTTGAAATCCGGAAGCGTGGTTAGAAGTTTTGCTTCGCGAAGCACGGATTCCTCGCTCCGACAGGTGATATGCCGCCCCTGATGGTAGGCGATGGAGCAGAAATTACAGGCACCGAAGCACCCGCGCGTATGGGTGATCGAAAATTTGACCTCCTCGATGGCCGGAACGCCGCCTGCCGCCTCATAACTCGGATGATAATTCCGCATATACGGCAGATCGTAAACGTGGTCGAGTTCTTCCTGCGAGAGCGGCATAGCGGGCGGATTCTGAACGACGATCTTCTTACCGTGCCGCTGAATGACAGTCTTGCCGCGGAACGCGTCGCTCTCATCCTGCTGAATCCGGCAGGAAACAGCATACGCACACTTTCCCTCGGGGGTGTTGGCAGAGACTTCTTCAAACGAGGGACATTCCTCGCACGGCTGATAGAGGTAGTCCTGTTCCCGGACGGCATAGCATGTGCCGCGGATGTCGGTGAGAAACGAGACCGGTTCCCCGGCGTCGAGCCGACGGGCGATCTCCACGGACGAGCGTTCGCCCATGCCGAAAATCAGCAGGTCCGCGCCGGAATCCGCAAGGATCGAGGGGCGGACGCGGTTATCCCAGTAATCGTAGTGAGCGAAGCGGCGAAGCGACGCTTCCAGTCCGCCGATACAGACGGGAATATCGCCATATACGCGCCGGATCGCCTGTGAATAGACGATGGTCGGACGGTCGGGGCGTTTGCCCATCACGCCGCCGGCGGTATAATAATCCTTGGCGCGGCGGTGCTTGGCCACACTGTAATGCGCCACCATGGAGTCAATATTGCCCCCAGAGATATAAAACGCGAGCCGTGGACGGCCAAAGGTACAATAATCCTCATCGGTCTGCGGCTGTGACAGGATGCAGACGCGGAAGCCCGCGTCTTCCAACACGCGGGAGATGATAGCGGCGCCGAAACTGGGATGATCCACATAGGCGTCCGCGGTGACGAGCACGATATCAGCTTCATCCCATCCGCGTTCCCGCATTTCGGCTTGATTCAAAGGAAGAAAAGGCATGGCAGACTCTCCATTTCATAAGGTATTTTCATTGTATCACGACGGCGTAGGAGTGTCAAGCAACGCACACGGCAAAATCCGCAGGAAATTTCTCTTTTATCTTGTAAAGAGATTGAAAATATGATATACTACGAGCGGAAAAACAAATAGGGTGGGTGAGGATATGAATAACTTACATCTTTTCCGTTTTACGGTCAATTATCTGACGAATCCCTGCGGGATCGACGAAACGCCCCGTTTCTCGTTTCAGGCGGAGAGCGGTCTGCGCGGAGACGCGCTTTCGGGCTTTACGGTCACGGTCAGCGACTCCCCTGCGTTCGAGAAAAAAACGGTCGTTTGGAAAAAATCGTTTCCGGCCGGGACCGCCGGCGTTCTGATTCCCTATGCGGGTGAGTCCCTCTCTCCGCTGACGCGCTACTACGTCAAGATCGACGCCAAGAGCAAAAAAGGCGCTTCCGGCTCTCTCGTCGGCTCGTTCGTCACGGGCAAACTGGACTCCCGTTGGGACGGCAGATGGATCACGGCGAACTTTATCCGCCGCGAGGATTCCGCGTTTGCCGCGCCCTATCTGCGCAAGACCTTTACGCTGGATAAACCGGTGAAGAACGCCTATCTCGCCATGTCCGGTCTTGGCTACTTTGAGAGTTATATCAACGGGAAGAAGACGGGCGACGACTGGCTGTCTCCGGCCTTTACCCGCTATGACGCCGACATTAAATATATGGTCTACGACGTCACGGGACTGGTCGCGGAAGGGCGTAACGCTCTCGCCGTCGTTCTCGGAAACGGCTGGTACAACTGCTTTGCCGAAGACCCGTGGAACACCCGTGCCGCCTCGTGGCGCCATTGGCCCAAGGTCATCGGCGAACTGCACGTCACCTATGAGGACGGTACGGAGATCGTCATTCCCACCGATCCCACTTGGAAGAGTTCTCACGGTCCGATCGTCTTCAACGGCATCCGCAACGGTGAACATTACGATGCACGGTTGGAGTTGGACGGCTGGACGGAAGCGGATTACGACGATTCCGCTTGGGAAGGCACCAAGATCATGAAGAGTCCCGGCGGACTGCTGACCGCCATGGAGATGGAACCGATTCGTGCCGTCATGAGATTCCCCGCCGTGAAGAACTGGCAGGCACCGAGCGGCGCCTATATCTACGACATCGGGCAGAATCAGGCGGGCGTCGGTGACTTTACGTTCCGCGGCAAGGCGGGCACCGAGATTCAGATCCGCTATTCCGACGTGATCACCGAGGCGGGCGAGATCGACGTTTCGGCCATCGGTTGCTTTATTCGCAGTCACGGTTTCCAGACCGACAAATACATCAAAAAGAGCGATGAAGAAGAGCATTGGCATCCGATCTTCGTCTATCACGGGTTCCAGTATATGGAAATCACGGGCGTAGAGGAAGCCCCTGCCCTCTCCGACGTGGGTGCGATCACGCTCTGCACGGACGTGGGAGACGCCGGATGCTTCTCCTGCTCCGACGAGCTTCTTTCCCGCGTTCAGCACCTCTGCCGCTGGTCGACCATCTCCAATATGCACTCCATCCCAACCGACAGCCCCCATCGTGAAAAGAACGGCTGGACGGGCGACACGTCCATGTCGTCGGAACAGATGCTGATGAACTTCGGCACCGGCGCGTTCCTCTCCAAATGGGCAAACGATATGCGCGTTTCTCAGCGTCCCGCCGGACAGATCCCGTGCGTCGTTCCCTCCACCGGTTGGGGCTACTACGGACTGATGGGGCCGGACTGGTCGAGTGCTTTGATCAACGTTCCCTACAATATTTATCTGTATCACGGCGATAAAGAAGTCCTCCGCAAAAGCTATGAGGCCATCAAGCGCAACGTCGATTTTATGGAGGGCATGACCGTTGACTATACGCTGAATTACGGCACGGGCGACTGGTGCGCTCCGTTTGAGGGACCGGCTCTGAGCGTCAACATGGGTTCGTACAAATGCCCGGTCGAGGTTTCCGACACCGGTTTCTTCTACAACGCCGCCTGCATGGTCGGGAAGATCGCCGACCTGTTCGGCTACGGCGACGACGCCGCGTATTACCGCGATCTGGCCGCCAAGATCCGCGCCACGTTCCGCGAAAAATTCTTTGATCCCGCCACCTTTACGGTCAAGGGCGACTGTCAGACCGCGACGGCCGTCATGCTGTACTTTGAGCTTTACGATAACGAAGAAGAACGGCTCGGCCTCGTTGACCGGCTGAAAAAGCAGATCGAGCGCGACGACTGGCATCTGGACTTCGGCGTGATCGGCTGTAAATTCGTCATGGAAGTCCTCGGAGCCTCCGGTGAGGGCGACATCGGCCATCGGATGCTGGCACAGCGCACGTTCCCCGGCTGTCAGCGTTGGATCGACCTCGGTGCCACCACGCTTTGGGAGTGCTGGAACGGCGGCGGCTCGCACAACCACCATATGTTCTCCTCCCTTTCCGCGTTCCTTTATAAATATGTCGGCGGTATCGCCCCCGATGAAAAACAGCCGGGCTTTGCCCACACGGTCTTCCGTCCCGCCGTCGACTGCGGCATGGAGAGCGCCTCGGCCTCTCACGACAGTCCTCTCGGTAAGGTGGCCTGCCACTGGCAGAACAAGGACGGAAAACTGACGCTCTCCGTCACCGTTCCGTTCGGCGGCACGGGGTCGCTGTATCTGCCGGCACATTATGCCGACACGCTGACCGAGGACGGAAAGAAAGCAACGGATTTCCTTGCCTCTTCCGTGTCCGAAAAGGAAGTTTCCTTTATTCTGCCGTCCGGTGAATATCATTTTATCGCATAGGAGGCAATTATGCCGAAAATCTTACACATAGCGGACGTGCATCTGGACGCGCCGTTCTCGCTCCTCGACCTGAAAAAAGCACAGGCACGTAAGAGCGAACTGCGCGGCACGTTCTCCTCGGCCGTCATGTACGCCAAGATGGAAAAGGTCGATCTCTGCCTCATCGCGGGCGATCTTTTCGACGGCGGTTTTGTGACCAAGGAGACCATGTCTTTGCTGATCTCTCAGTTCGAGAGCGCGCCGGACGTCCGTTTCATCATCACGCCGGGCAATCACGACTACTACTCGTCGTCCTCGCCCTACGCCAAAACGAAATTCCCGGAAAACGTCTATGTTTTCACGGACGATACTCTGACGAGACTGCGTTTTGACGACATCAACACCGACGTGTACGGTTACGCCTTCACCTCGGACAAGATGGCGACAAATCCGCTTGCCACCCGTCCCGGGCTGGACCCTCTGCACTTTAATATCTTAGTCGGACACGCCGATCTGGACGCGGGCATTTACTGCCCCGTCACGCGGGATGATCTGTCAAAGAGCGGATTCGACTACGCGGCGCTCGGTCATATCCATCTCGGCGGCGACGTACAGAAGGCGGGAAACACCTATTACGCGTACAGCGGCTGTCTGGAAGGCCGCTCGTTTGACGAGTGCGGCATCAAGGGCGGCATCGTCGCGGACGTGGACTTCGACGGGCTGAGGCGCAAGATCCACTTCAAACCCGTCCGGTTCTGCAAACGTCATTACGAGCGTCTGACTGTGGACGTAACCGGAGCCGAAAACAATCAGGATATTGCGGAAAAAATCCGTGCGGGAGCGACAGCAGCCGGATTCGGCACCGACACGCTTCTCCGCGTCCGGCTGAGAGGAAACGTCCCCGTCACGGCCGATCTGCGTCCGGAACGGATCGAAGCCGAGACCGTCGGTGCGTTCTATTTGGAAATCAAAGATACCACGGCTCCGCTGATCGGGTATGAAACACTGAAAAACGATATTACCGTCCGGGGCGCATTCTTCCGGGAACTGCTCCCCCTTTTGGAAAGTGAAAACGAAGACGAACGGCGTTCGGCCTCCCTCGCCCTGCGATACGGACTGGCCGCCCTCGCCGGAGAAAACGTCATCGATTATTAAATGAGGAGGTTATAACCATGACTCATATTGAAAGTGTCCGAGAAAAACTGGGGGCAGACGCCCTGCTCGTGACGGATGAAAAGACCGGCTTCTATCTGACCGGCTTTTTCGCATCCGACGCCACCGTGTTCATCACGGCGCATTCCGCCACGCTGTTCACCGATTCCCGCTATATCGAAGCGGCGGAAAAAGAGGTGACAACCTGCACGCCGAAAGTCCCCGATCCCTCTCTTTCCGAAGAGATCAAAAAGATCATCGCCGCCGAGGGCATTCACACGGTCGCCTTTGAAGATCAGAAGATGACCGTGGCGGAATTAAACCGCCTGAAAGCCGTCTATAACACGGTGGAATTTGTTCCGGCAGGCGACCTCATCACCCTGCTTTGCGAGCACAAAACGCCGGAAGAGATGGAAGCGATCCGCGCGGCTCAAGCCGTCGGAGACGCCGCCTTTGCCGAGGTGTTGCCGCTTCTGCGCCCGGAGATGACGGAAATCGAAGTCGCGGCCGAACTGGAATACCGCATGAAACGGCACGGCGCTACCGGTCCGAGTTTCGAGACCATCGCGGTCTCCGGTACGCAGAGCAGCCGTCCGCACGGTGTGCCCCGCAACGTCAAGCTGGAAAAAGGATTTCTCACGATGGACTTCGGGTGCATCCTGAACGGCTATTGCTCCGACATGACGCGCACCGTCTGCCTCGGCAAGGCCGACAGCGAGATGAAAAAGGTCTATGCGACCGTTCTGGAAGCGCAACTGGCCGGCATCGAAGCCGTCCGGGCGGGTGTCAGCGGCGCGTCGGTCGACAAAGTCGCCCGCGACATCATCTACGGTGCCGGATACAAGGGATATTTCGGCCACTCGCTCGGGCACGGTGTCGGGATGTACATTCACGAGTCACCGCGCCTCGCTCCGCGCTATGAACGCCTCCTGGAAATCGGCCACGTCGTGACGGTCGAGCCCGGGATCTATCTGCCCGGAAAATACGGCGTCCGCATCGAGGATATGATGGAAATCACGGAAAACGGCCCCGTGGACATCACGGGAAGCCCGAAAAATCTCATCGAAATATAAATATTCTGTGAAAAAATACGGAAAAGGCTTGATATTTTCCGTTCGTTAAGATACAATATATGATGTAGAAAAATTACTCATTTTCTTTTGGAGGTTTACTTTTATGGTTATTGCAGGCGATTTTAAGAATGGCGTCACCTTTGAAATGGACGGCCAGGTGTATCAGGTTATCGAATTTCAGCACGTAAAACCCGGTAAGGGCGCGGCTTTCGTCCGCACCAAACTGCGTAACGTGATCTCCGGCGGCGTGACCGAAACGACGTTCAGCCCCACGGATAAGTGGCCGGAAGCCATCATCGAGAGAAAAGACATGCAGTATTCCTACGATGACGGTGATCTGTATCACTTCATGGACACCGAGACCTGGGAAGAGACGCTCGTAGCTCACGACAAAGTACCGGATAACTTCCGCTTTGTCAAAGAAGAAATGATGTGCAAAATCATCTCCTACAAAGGCAACGTATTCTCCGTGGAGCCCCCCACGTTCGTGGAACTGCAGGTCACCAAGACCGATCCCGGATTTGCCGGCAACACCGCCACCAATACGTTGAAGCCCGCCACGCTGGAAACCGGCGCCGAGATTCGCGTTCCGCTGTTCATCGACAACGGCGAAATGATCCGCATCGATACCAGAACCGGCGAATACCTCGAAAGAGTCAAAACGAAATAATAATCAAGGAGTTATACTATGACACTGACTGAAAAAGCGGCCTATATCAAAGGCCTTGCCGAAGGTCTCGGCTCCGATAAGAACGATAAGGTTCTTGCCGCCATCCTCGATCTGCTGAC
>JAGHUY010000142.1 GCA_018064545.1 Candidatus Apopatosoma intestinale
ACCGCACCGATCATCAAGGACAATTTCAAGACCTCGTGGCAGGCGGAGCAACCGCTCGTCATTTTGGGCGATACCAAGGTACTGGCCGCCGCTCCGGCGGAACTGAAAGCCTCCGGTTTCGGCGACATGATGGCCAAGACCATCGGCCTTGCCGAATGGAAGATCGCCAATCTACTGATCGGGGAATACTATTGCGACAAGATCGCTTCCATCACGCAGGATGCCGTCGATCGCATCTCGGCACTTGCCGACCGCGTTCAGGAGAACAGCGAAGAGGCCGCCGGTGCCGTCATGGAGGCTCTGATTCTGTCGGGTCTTGCCATGAAGCTGGCCGGCTGTTCCCGCCCCGCCTCCGGTGCGGAGCACGTTCTGTCGCACTATCTGGAATGCTATAAAGTCAACCGCGGCATCTGGCCGGAATTTCACGGCAAAAAGGTCGGCGTGATGACCGTTCTGCTCGCCCGTGCCTATCGGAACCTGGCCGAGCGCGTGACGGAGATCGACCCGATCCCCGATCCCACGGACTGGGATGACGTTTTTGCTCATTACGATGAGGTCATGTGGGCAGACTTAAAACGCCTCAATAACCCGACAATTACAGATAAAGTTGACCCCGCCAAATTGAAAGCCCTGTGGCCGGAGATTCGGAAAATCATTTTGGAAACCATCCCCAATAACGAAACGATGCTCTCCCTCATGCACGCCGCAGGCGCCGCCACCACACCGGAGGAGGTTCATGTGGGGCCGGAACTGCTCGAAAACGCCATGCGGTACCACGCCTATATGCGGTATCGCTTGCTCATCACGCGGCTTATGCCGATGATGAAACTCGATATTATGGATTTCCTCGTGTAAAAGAAGCAGCAAAAGAGCACGGCATCCGCCGTGCTCTTTTCATTTTATATTTTAACCCGTCCTGCCAAAATGTTCTCGTAGTCTTCGAGATTCCGTTTGAGAAGTTCCGGCGTATTCAGTCCATACGGGCAATGCGCCATACAGTTCCCGCAGCCGAGGCAGGAATTGATCTGTCTCATCATCGCTTGGCTCTCCGGCGTCAGCCAGTTTTTCGACGGACTGCGGCGAATGAGTTGCGCCATCCGGGCACAATCGCTGATCCGGATGCCCGCCGGACACGGCATGCAGTACCCGCACGCACGGCAGAAATCGCCGAGAAGTTCCCCGCGGTCTTTTTCGATGACCGCTTTCCGTTCCTCCGTCATCGCGGGCGGATTATCCATATAGGAAATAAATTCATCGAGTTCGTTTTCGCGCTGGACACCCCAGATCGGAAGCACATTCTCATACTGCGCGATAAAGGCATAGGCGGCGTCCGATTTGGTGATCAGCCCGCCGGACAGCCCTTTCATCGCGATGAAGCCCACGTTATATTCTTTACACAGATTCACAAGCGCGACGTCCTTTTCCGTCGCCAGATAGCAGAACGGGAATTGCAGGGTCTCGTACAGCCCGGAGCGCACCGCCTCCTCCGCCACGTTCAGACGGTGGTTGGTGATGCCGATATGACGGATTTTCCCCTGTGCTTTCGCTTCCAGCATCGCCTCATAGAGCCCCGTCCCGTCGCCCGGTTTCGGGCAGAACGGCGGATTGTGGAACTGGTATACGTCGATATAATCCGTCTTCATGGTTGCCAAACTTGTATTCAGATCGCGCCAAAAGCTCTCGACGTCCTGTGCCGCCGTCTTGGTGGCAATGGTGATCTTTGCCCGTTCCTCCGGCGAAAACGCCAGTCCGATCTTGTGCTCGCTGTCGGAATACGCCCGCGCGGTGTCAAAATAGGTAAAGCCCGCCCGCGCCGCTTTCCGCAGCAGCATCACCGCGACTTCATCCGATACGCGCTGGATCGGCAACGCCCCGAATCCGTTTTGCGGGGACGTGATCCCCGTTTTTCCCAATGTGACCATTTTGTTTCCTCCCGTTTTTTCTTTCTGTTTTTCCGCCCGCAAAGCGGGATTTATCAATCATAGTTTATCTCAAAACTACATACACCGTTTTGACATTTTTCACTCGTTTCAACGATAATATAAACCGTACCTGCGGTAATCTCTTCACTGTACGCGTTGATCTCATCTCCGGAATGAACCGAAAACAGTTCCGTTTTCACCCCTTTGCAGTCATAATACACGGTCAGACTTCCGGTTTCCAATTTTCCGGAATATTGTATTCTCGCCGTTTTGCCGCTTTCACATTTCAACTTGAAAACTTCGGTTCCGTCAAATTCATAAAAACTTACCATGGCAGAATCGGGACTATTGGAATGGACATGTGCAACAGCGTGATAGTGAGAAGAGTATTTACTGCAACCGGCCAAACTGAAAATAAGGAAAAGCATGGTAAATAATAACAGAACGGTCCTTTTCATTTTCTGTTTCTCCTTTATCAAAACAAGTTTTGATCTGTCGGGTTTATTATAGCATATAGCCTACGCTTTGTAAAGTGATGTTTGCCCTGACGGGCAAATGATGTTATGGCTGCGCCATAGTGATGTTTTGCGGCGTTGCCGCAAAGTGAAGTGATGTGTTCCTCCACTCACGCGGAACACATCGTTCAACAAAAAAGCACTTGCTCTCGCAAGTGCTTTTTTGTTGGTGGAGACGAGGGGACTCGAACCCATGACCTCACGGATGTGAACCGTGCGCTCTAACCAGCTGAGCTACGCCTCCATGGGAAAAATCCTTCCACAGGAGTGGAAGGATTCCTGGCGGAGAAGAAGAGATTCGAACTCTTGAACCGCTTTTAACGGTTACACGATTTCCAGTCGTGCGCCCTCGACCAACTAGGCGACTTCTCCAAACAATATCATGCAAGCGATCCATCCGCTATGCTCAAACAGTTTATCACATTTGCCGGGACAAGTCAAGGGATTTCCCAAATTTTTTTGAAAAACGAAAAAAATAGCCTTTTTATTGATAATTCTCCGTTTTGTCGAAACATTTTATTGAGTCTGTCAAAAAATCAGAAAAAATAATCAAGTTTCGCGAAATTCGGTTAAAAAATTAAAATTGTTGTTGACAAAGAATGGCACCCGTGATACAATACAGTACAGTTCAAAAAACCGGGAAAGGAGAACGGGTATGACAGTTCGCGCCGAAATGATGTCGATGATGATGTGCATGCGCCGCATGTGCATGACTTTTGACGCGCCCGCATCCGTCTTCCCCCTCCGGTAACAAACCGACAGTTTTGAGGCAGGAAACGCGGGTTTCCTGCCTTGTTTTTTTGGCAAGGAAAGAAAATATGATTGAAATTCAACATTTATCCAAGGTGTTTCCCTCCGCGGCGGGAGACATCACAGCCCTGTCCGACATCAACCTGACGGTGGCGGACGGAGAGATTTTCGGCATCATCGGCCTTTCCGGTGCCGGAAAGTCCACGCTCGTGCGCTGCATGAATCTTCTGGAACGGCCGACGGAAGGCCGCGTCATCGTGGACGGAAACGATCTGATGACGCTCTCCAAAAAAGAACTGCTGAAAGTCCGTCAGTCCATCGGCATGATTTTTCAGAGTTTCAACCTGCTGGAACAGCGCAACGTGCTGGCAAACGTCTGCTATCCGCTGGAAATCGCGGGCGTCCCGAAAGAAGACGCAAAGAAACGGGCTACGGAACTGATCGACATGGTCGGCCTCTCCGAGCGCATCCGCTCCTATCCGTCGCAGTTGTCCGGCGGGCAGAAACAGCGCGTGGCGATTGCCAGAGCTTTGGCGACGAACCCGAAATATCTGCTCTGCGATGAAGCAACGAGCGCACTTGACCCCAACACGACCGCCTCGATCCTCGAACTGCTTCGCGACATCAACCGCACGATGGGCGTCACGATCGTCGTCATCACGCACGAGATGAAGGTCATCGACCGCATCTGCGACCGCGTAGCCGTCATCGATCAGAGCAAAATCGCCGAGATCGGCAATGTGAGCGAAGTATTCACCGCCCCGAAATCCGCGATAGCAAGAGAACTCATCCTGCCCGGCGCGACCAGCGTCACCGCCCAGACAAACGGGCATAAAATCCGGCTTGTTTTCAACGGAGAGGACTCCGGCAAGCCGCTTGTCTCCTCGCTCATTCTGGAGTGTCAGATTCCCGTAAACATCCTCTTTGCCGACACCAAGGACATTGAGGGCCGCTCATACGGACACATGGTCATTCAGATTCCGGACGATGCCCGAATGCGGGAGCGTGTCGAGGCCTTCCTCGACGCGAACCGGATCGTCCATTCCGAGGAGGTGTAGCCATGAGTGAAATGTTTCATCAGTTGTGGGAGAGCGGCGGCTTTCTTACCGCCACGTGGGAGACGGTCTATATGACCGTGCTTTCCACAGCGATCTCCTATGTCATCGGACTTCCGCTCGGCGTTCTGCTGGCGGCCACCGACCGGGGCGGAGTCCATCCGATCCCGTGGCTGAACAAGACGCTGGGGATCATCGTCAACATTTTCCGCAGTATGCCGTTTATCGTGCTGATGGTCGCTATGCTCCCGGTCGCCAAATTCATCGTCGGCACCAGCCTCGGCAACTCGGCCATGATCGTCATGCTCGTCATCGCGGCGTCTCCGTATATCGCCCGTATGGTCGAATCGTCCATCAAAGAGGTGAACGCCGGCGTCATCGAAGCGGCAGAAGCCATGGGCTCTTCCACCATGCAGATCATCGTAAAAGTTCTGATCCCGGAATCCAAGCCGTCCCTCATCATCGGTGCCGTCATTTCAAGCGTCACGATCCTCGGCTATACCGCGATGGCCTCCACCATCGGCGGCGGCGGCCTCGGTGCCGTTGCCATCACCAAAGGGCATCAGCGTTTCAACGACGACGTGATCTGGTTCTGCGTCGTTCTGATCGTTCTGATCGTCCAACTCATGCAGGAGTTCGGAATGCGTCTCGCCCATAAAACAGACAAAAGAATCCACAAGTAAAGATAAAAAGGAGTTTTCACCATGAAAAAGATCGTTTCTCTCGTTCTCTGCTCTCTTTTGATATTCGGCGTTCTCGCCCTTTCTTCCTGCGGGAAACCCGATGACATGACCATCACGGTCGGCGCCACCCCCGTTCCCCATTATGAGATTCTGGAACAGGTCGTGGAAGTCCTCGCAAAACAGGGTTACACCCTGAAACTGGTGGAGTATAACGACTATACCACGCCGAACATTGCTCTGCACGATGGCGAACTCGACGCCAACTTCTTCCAGCACACTCCGTATCTGAACTCTTTTAACGCGAGCAACAACACCGATCTGGTCTCTGCCGGACTCGTCCACTACGAGCCGTTCGGCGTTTACGGCAACGGCATCACTTCCCTTTCCGCTCTCGCCGACGGTGCCACGGTCATCGTGCCGAACGACGGTTCCAACGAGACCCGCGCACTGATGCTCCTCGCTCAGGAGGGTCTGATCACGCTGAAAGACGGCGTGACCGCCGCTTCCAATCTGACGAAACTCGACATCGTCTCCAATCCGAAGAATCTCGACATCAAAGAAGTCGATGCTGACAGCGCCCCCGCTCAGCTCCGGAACAGCGACGCGGGCAGTATCGCCGTCATCAACGGCAACTACGCCCTCGGCGCCGGCTTGAAGATCGCCGACGCTCTTGCGATCGAAGACGCCTCCGGCGAAGCCGCTCAGACTTACGCCAATATCATTGCCGTCCGTTCCGGAGATGAAAACAGCGATAAGATCAAGGCTCTCATCGCCGCTCTGCAATCCGACGAGATCGCCGCGTACATCGCATCTGCTTATAACGGCGCGGTCATTGCCATTCATTAAACCATAGCAAGCGAAAAAAGTCGCGCCGGATGGCGCGACATTTTGTTTATTCTTTATTATTCGGCGGGTTGTTCTCTCTCCAACACACAGGCCTTTTCACACTATCTGTTATGGTAAT
>JAGHUY010000340.1 GCA_018064545.1 Candidatus Apopatosoma intestinale
CGCAAGGAAAGCGGGAGATATTCATACAGGCAATGAAGTTCAAAAGACACATTGCGGGTATCCGTGACGTAGAGATAGCGGAACGCGCGCGCCCGGAAAGAGACGGATTCTTTTGCCGTATCGATCGTGTCCCGGAGCGGGACGAGGTCGGACGGGTCGAGGGCTTCTTCCCGCGATTCCCCGTAGTTCATGCGGATTTTTTCGCCGTTTCCGACGATTTTCGTAAAGGTGACGGTGGCATAGGTCTCCCGTCCGAAGTCGTAGAGCGTACCGTCTCCGATCTTTTCGACGGAAACGGGTGCGATCGGCTCGTAGGAAAAGCAGAAAACCTCGGGACTGACGTCGCGGCTTCCGTGATCGTCGCGGCATCCGGCGGGCGGATCGTCACCCTCTCCGAACGCGGCAGAGCGCCACGTTTCGTCGGAAGCGAACGTCTCGCCCTCGCAGTAGGCGGCCGGCAATCCTCCGTATTTCTGCATATTGATCTGAATAAAGTGATTCCCGGGCGCCAGCGGTATGACCTCGCCCGGATTATAGCGGTGTTCGCCGTCGTCGGCGCGGTCGGTGATCATGCCCTCGCCGTTCAGCGTGACCGTCAGCGTTTCGGGTTTGTCCAGTACGGCTCTTTTATACAGTCGGATTTGCGTATGGGGCGCATCGACGCGCCACATGGCCGGATGGCAGAGAAGTCCGTACTGTTCCCGACGCCCGTTGACGCGCATGGCGTGATAAATTTCAAAGTCACCGTAATGCCAGATCCATTTTGCCTGTTTCATGGCTTTCTCCCTCAAACGGCTTATTTTTGCTTTTCCGCTTCGGCGGAAAACATTCTTTTCAGATACTGACCGGTATAGGAGGCCGGGTTTTCGGCCACCTGTTCCGGCGTGCCGCACGCGACGACCGTGCCGCCGCCGTCGCCGCCCTCGGGTCCGAGGTCGATGAGATAATCGGCGGTCTTGATGACGTCGAGGTTATGCTCGATGACGAGGATGCTGTTCCCGCCTTCACAGAGTTGCTCTAAGACTTCCAGCAGTTTCTTCACGTCGTGGCTGTGAAGTCCCGTGGTCGGCTCGTCGAGGATATAGACGGTGCGGCCGGTACTGCGCTTGGCCAGTTCCGTCGCCAGTTTGCCTCGCAGGGCTTCGCCGCCGGACAGCGTCGTCGAGGACTGCCCGATCTTGATATAGCCGAGCCCTACGTCAAAGAGCGTCTGCAATTTGCGGCGGATCTTCGGCAGGTCGGCAAAGAAAGAAAGCCCCTCCTCCACGGTCATATCCAGTACGTCAAAGATGTTCTTTCCTTTGAATTTGACTTCCAACGTGTCGTGGTTATAGCGTTTCCCTTTGCAGACGTCGCAGGTGACGTAAACGTCCGGCAAAAAGTGCATTTCGATCTTTTTGACGCCGTCGCCCTCGCAGGCTTCGCAACGGCCGCCTTTGACGTTGAAACTGAACCGCCCCGATGTATAGGCGCGCGCCTTGGCATCCGGCGTCATGGCAAACAGTTCGCGGATGTCGGCAAAGAGTCCCGTATAGGTGGCCGGATTGCTCCGCGGGGTGCGCCCGATCGGGCTTTGGTCAATGGCGATGACCTTGTCTAAATACTCGGTGCCCTCGACGGAATCGTGCTTGCCGGGATAGGTGAAAGCGCGGTTCAGTTTTTTGGCGAGCACCGGATAGAGAATGGAGTTGACAAGCGAACTCTTGCCCGATCCGGAGACGCCGGTGATGCAGACGAAGCAACCGAGCGGGATGGAGACGTCAATGTCTTTCAGATTGTGTTCTCTTGCCCCGCGAACCGTGAGAACGTGACCGTTTCCGGGTCGGCGTGAGGCTGGGATCGGGATTTCCAGCCGGTGCGACAGATACGCGCCGGTGATGGAATCGGGGTTTTTCATGATCTCTTCCGGCGTGCCGGCGGCTACGATCTTGCCGCCGTGGATGCCGGCACCGGGGCCGATGTCCACGATGTAGTCGGAAGAAAGCATGGTCTCCTCGTCGTGTTCGACGACGATCAGAGAGTTTCCGACGTCGCGAAGCCGTTTGAGCGTCGCGATGAGTTTATCGTTGTCGCGCTGGTGAAGACCGATACTCGGCTCGTCGAGGATATACAATACGCCGACGAGAGAAGAACCGATCTGTGTGGCAAGGCGGATACGCTGAGCCTCGCCGCCGGACAGGGTTCCCGCCTGGCGGGACAGCGTGAGATAATCCAGTCCCACGCTCTTAAGAAATCCGAGTCTGGCTTTGATCTCCTTGATGATCTCCCGGGCGATCTTCTGTTCCGTTTCCGTCAGTTCGAGCCCTTCAAAAAAGGCCAGTGCGCGGGTGATATTCAGCGAACAGAGTTCGTCGATATTGAGCCCGCCGACCGTGACGGCGAGCGCCTCCGGACGAAGCCGCTTGCCCCCGCATTTCGGGCAGGGAATGAAGTCCATGAAATCGTCGTAATACGGATCGACCTCGCTTGCCGTGCTGACGCGGCTTTCGATGATATTGACAACGCCGGCGAACGTGGACGTCTGCTCGTGCGCCATATTGCCAAACCAGCGTGTGACACGGTAGAGTTTATCACCCGTCCCGTAGAGAATGGCGTTCAGGGCTTTTTCCGACATCTCGCAAAGCGGGGTGTCGATCGTATAGCCGAAGTCCGCGCAGACGGCGGCAAAGAGCGGGCCGTTCCACGATTCTTCACCCAGCGTCTTGAAACCGTTGACGGCGATCGCCCCGTCGCGTAGGGATTTGCCCATATCGGGAATGATCTTCGGGACGGAGATGGCGCGTAATTCTCCCATGCCGGAACATTTGGCGCACGCGCCGAACGGGTTGTGGAACGAAAACATACGCGGCGACAGTTCCCCCAGACTGATTCCATGCTCTTCACAGGCGTAATTCTGAGAAAACGTCATCACGCGGTCTTCATCCGGCAGAT
>JAGHUY010000025.1 GCA_018064545.1 Candidatus Apopatosoma intestinale
TCACGATTCCGCGTTTTTTGGCTTCCGAGCAAATCAGGGAGATAGAACCTTCCCGCTCTCCGCGCCGGAGAAAGATCTTTTCGATCTCTTTCCCGTTTCTGAGCAATTCCAGAACGGGATTTCTACCGACCACGATGATTTCCGCTTCCCCGCTTTCCGGAGAAGCATTGTGATACCGTTTTTCCGTCATATTCTCTCCTATTTTCCGAAATACCGTAAGGCGGTCAATAAATTCAGAAAGTCAACGAGTTCCTTGTTCTCCGCCGCGGTAAAGGGGATGACCGGATCGGAGCCGTTATCGCTTTTCAGATGAACCGTGACCGTTTCGGTTTTCACGTACAAGGCTTCCATTTTCCCGGAAGCAAAGAGAAATTCGACTTCGCCCTCCTTGGCGCGGTCGGTTCCGATGGCGGAGACGGTCTGCAACCGCTGGACCAATTTATCAAAATCGATCCACGTGATGCGGACGGTAAAAGAATGGGTTTCTTCATTCTGATCCAGAATCGCATACCGCATGACGTCGCACAGACGGTCGAAAGCGTCACGGGACGTTTCGTTCAGTCCGTCGGCGGCCGATAATACCAGCGCACGTGAATCCTCCGAAAGATACTCGCAAAAACCGGAAATATCGTTCTTCTTCAAAGAAAGCAACGCGGATTCCAGCGTATCCGTTTCGGATCTGGCACAGGAAGAAAGACAAAACAGAATGATAAGACACAGAGAGAAAGAAATCGCTTTTTTCATCTTTTCGCCTCTTCTTCCCACAATTTTGTTATATTATATCATGAAAAGAAAAATTTGTATAGACTTTTTTCTGAATTTCAGTGAAAAAAAGCAAGAAACTTTTTCCAAAAAGAGACATCAGTCTTCCAAACAGGCCGTTATTTTTTTCAAAATCGACCGGATCGGCAGTTTTTGCGGACAAATCTGCTCACATTTTCCGCAGGAAACGCAATCGGATGCTTTTCCCGTTTCCGACGTGATTCTGGCATAGCGTTTCTTCCCGTCCCACCCCTCAAACTGGATCGTCCGGTTATAACACTAGATCAGATCGGGGATCGGGATATGGCGAGGGCATCCGTCCGTACAGTACCGACAGCCGGTACAGCCAACGAGTTCAACGCTGTGAAACAGATCGGAAACCTTTTTTACCGCTTCTCTTTCCGCCTCGGAAAGCGGCTGAAAATCACGCATGAATCCAATATTATCTTCGGCTTGCGCAAGGTCGCTCATACCGGAGAGTACCAAAGCCACATTGTCAAAAGAAGCCGCAAACCGAATGGCGTAACTGGCCGGACTGCCGTCTCCGACATTTCGAAAAATTTCTTTTGCTTTTTCCGGCAGATAGACGAGAGAGCCACCGCGAACCGGCTCCATGACGATCACGGGTTTTCCGAACCGACAGCAGACCTCATAGCACTTCCGGCTTTGCACTTGCTCGTCCTCATAATCGAAATAGTTGAACTGTAATTGAACAACCTCGATTTCCGGTTGTTCGGACAGAATCTTTTCCAGATAATCGGCCGTATCGTGAAACGAAATCCCGATATGCCGGATTTTGCCTTCTTTTTTCAGTTCGGACACGATTTCATAGGCACGGCACTCTTTGTATTTCTCGTAATTTCTCCGACTTTGGGCGTGCAGAAGATAGAAATCAAAGTACGAGACACCGCAGGAAAGAAGCTGACTCTCAAATAACGGACGAATCTCCGCCTCCGTCTCAAAAAACGGGCCGGACAACTTATCGGTCAGGATAAAGCGATCACGGGGATACCGCTTGACAAGACACTCGCGAAGCGCCGTTTCGCTAGCCCCGCTGTGATAGCCGCGCGCCGTATCAAAATAGTTGAAGCCGGCATCGAGAAAACGGTCGATCATCCGGGAAAACAGAGCGTGATCGACTTCCTCCCCACATTTCGGAGGACGCATACAGCCAAAGCCGAAATTCCGATTGATCTCATGAAAAAAACGGTTCATACTTCATCCTCTTTTCTTATTTCAATAACATTCAAAATGTCTTCATGAACGGTAAAACGAACTTCAAACCCGGAAAACCGCATTCCGTAAACCCGGGACGGATCGTTCTGATACGAGGGACGCGGATCATCCGCTAAACAAGACAGAAGCGGACTCCGTTTCTCTTCCGGAACGGATTCCAGCAGTTCGGGCGGACACTCCACGCGGAGATGATAATCCCTTTGCTCATCGGCATAACCGCCGACGGCGTCCGGGTGGCAATCCGAAAACGGAAGATACGGTTTGATATCGAGGATCGGGGTTCCGTCAAGCAGATCCGCCCCCGAGACGATCAGAACTTCCCCATCACCCTCCGTTTTTTCGATTCGCAGAAGACGGACGGAGGAAAGGCCGATCGGATTAGGCCGATAGGGAGAACGGCTGGCAAATACGCCGATTCTCCGGTTTCCGCCGAGGCGTGGAGGCCGGACGGTCGGTGACCACGTTTCCCGATGCGCCAGGGAAAAGTCAAAGAGAAGCCACAGATGAGAAAAACTCTCGATTTCCCGAAGAGATTCATGGCTCCGGTATTCGGGGAGAAAGACGATGCGCCCGATCAGCGAATCGATACGTCCGCTCTGCCGGGGAATCCCGAATTTTTCGGGAAAATCCGTCCGGATGACGGCGATCGGTTTTATTATGATATTTTCCATGTTATTGTCCTTTGACTGTCTCTAAAAAGAAAGAAACCGTCTGTCCGATCTGTTCATCGCGGGAAATCTCGGGAACTCCGTCCCCTTTTTGCGCTCCGTAGGCACCGAATAAAGCGTGACAACCGCCCTCTATGACGAGTTCCGACAGTTCAGCCGGCAAATTCGTCCGATTTTTTTCCACTTGTTTCCGATTCAGAACACCGTCGTTCGTTCCGTAGACCGAAACGACATGAAGTCCGCTTTCCCGCAAGTCCCAACTGGAATAGGCGGCTAAAAGAAGAAGTCCTTTCCAGTCATCCGGATGCTCGGACACATAGGAAGAAGCCATCACGCCGCCGAGAGAATGACCGCCGATATACCAGTCCGTGATCTCGGGATAGGCGTCAGTCAGCCCATCGGCCGCGTTCCCGTCCAGAATGGCGAGACGGCAAGGCATTTCCACGAGAATGCACAGAACGCCCTGTTCGGCCATAGCACTCATCAAGGGAACATAAGCCGTATGCTCCACTTTCCCGCCGGGGTAGAAAACAAGTCCGGCTATCGGATCATCCGGAGAAAAGATCATCAGATTGTCGATGGTTTCTACGGAAAAACCATGATCGGACAGACCCGTATAGACATCGGCATCCGCGTGATAATAATCACCGACGTACCAGAACCACGCTCCGGTGAGTATCAGAAAAACCGCGAAACAGACCGCGATGATTTTCTGACTTTTTTTCATGATTTTCATGGCGTTTTCCTCGGACAGTTCTTTTAATATCAATAATATGTTATCATATTCTTTCTGTTCTGTCAATAAAAACGATGCGATCGGTTTTACACAAAAAAACATGATATAAAACGGCCGTAAAACGGCTATACTCTTTTCAGAAAAAAAGAAAAGGGGTGCCACATGAAGTTCAGAGTAAATGAGAATTGCATCGGATGCGGTCTTTGCGCGTCCACTTGTCCGGCCGTTTTTCACATGTCGGAAGACGGCTTTGCCAAAGCAGAGGAACACGACGTAGCAAAAGAGAATCTGAGAGATGCCGAAGAAGCGATGGCGTGTTGTCCGGTCGAAGCCATCGAAGAAAAAAAGTAAACCAAGAAAAAGGTTTTGGGACAAAAAGTAATTTCAAAGGGGTCTTATGATAAAAATTGCCTTTTTTGACGCCAAAGACTATGAAAAAAGGGCTTTTGAGTCCCGCATTACGGGAGAGGAACTCTCCCTCGTTTTTTTCGATACCAGACTGGGGCCTGAAACGGTCCCACTAGCCATGGGATTCGACGCTGTTTGTATCTTTGTGAACGACGTGGCTGACAAGACGGTGGTTGAAGCATTGACCCGTTACGGCGTTCGGTTGATCGCCCTTCGCTGCGCCGGATATAATCAGGTGGATTTGCAGGCCGCGTCGGGAAAGATCACGGTCGTCCGCGTCCCCGCCTATTCGCCCCATGCCGTTGCCGAACACGCCATGGCACTGCTGCTCTGTTCGATCCGGCGGATCCATAAGGCGTATAACCGCACGAAGGATTTCAATTTCAGTCTGAACGGACTTGCCGGATTCAACTTATACGGAAAAACGGTCGGAATCATCGGGATGGGACGGATCGGACAGGCTTTTGCGGAAATCTGCCGCGGGTTCGGCATGGAGATACTGGCCTACGATAAAGTTCCGTCCGATTCCGGGGTTTCGTTCTGCTCTCTTGACGAACTGTTTGAAAAAAGCGATATTCTGTCTCTGCATTGTCCGCTGACAAAAGAAACCTATCACATGATCGACCGGGAGAGCATCCTAAAAATGAAAAAAGGCGTCGTTCTTCTCAATACTTCACGCGGGGCATTGATCCACTCAGAAGCCCTGTTGGAGGGGATCAAGGAGCGAAAGATCGGGGCGGCCTGCCTTGACGTGTACGAAGAGGAATCGGATTTCTTTTTTGAGGATTTTTCCGGCCATATTATGGAGGACGACGTGTTGGCGCGACTGCTCTCCATGCCCAACGTCATCGTCACGTCGCATCAGGCATTTCTGACGGAAGAAGCACTGGATGCCATCGCCGGGACGACAGTCAATAATATTCTGACCTTTTTTGCCGGTCTACCCGTACCGAATGAAATATCCTATTCATGAGAAAAAGCCCGCAAGCGCGGGCTTTTTTGATTATTCTGAAATGGTTTTTAATATATCTCTCGCGCCATAGACGCCGCTTGCCGAGGCA
>JAGHUY010000138.1 GCA_018064545.1 Candidatus Apopatosoma intestinale
GAGCGCCCCGGCGCGGTGTATCTGGCCTCCGTTCTGGCGACCCACGCCCAGAAGGGCCTGCCGGCTTTCGGCATCTACGGCCATGAGGTGCAGGACCGCGACCAGGTGACCGACATCCCCGAGGACGTCAGGGAAAAGCTGCTCCGCTTCGGCCGCGCCGCCATCGCCGCAGCCACCATGCGCGGAAAAAGCTATCTGCAGATCGGTTCCCAGTGCATGGGCATCGGCGGTTCGATCATCGACCATGCTTTCATGGAAGAATATCTCGGTCTGCGCGTTGAATCCGTGGATGAGGTGGAAATCCTCCGCCGTATGGAAGAGGGCATCTACAACCACGAGGATTACGAAAAAGCACTGGCTTGGACGAAAGAACACTGCAAAGAGGGTCGCGACGACAACCCCGAATCCGTAGAGTTTCTCGGTGAACAGCGCCGCATCAAATTCAACCGCGAAGAAAAAGACAAGCAGTGGGAATTTACCATCAAGATGTACTGCATCATCAAGGATTTGATGAAAGGCAACAATACTCTGCCCGCCGGATTTGAAGAAGAAATGGTCGGTCACAACGCCATTGCCGCCGGCTTCCAGGGTCAGCGTCAGTGGACCGACCACTGGCCGAACTGCGACTATCCCGAAGCGGTTCTCAACTCCTCGTTCGACTTCACCGGCAAGAGAGAGCCGATGGTTCTCGCCACCGAGAACGACGTGCTCAACGGCATCGGTATGCTCTTTATGAAGTTGCTCACCGGCCGCGCTCAGATTTTCGCCGACGTCCGCACGTTCTGGTCTCCCGAAGCAACCAAGCGCGTCACGGGCTATGAATTCACCGGTCACGCCAAAGAAAACGGCGGTATCATCCATCTGCTCAACTCCGGTGCTGCCTGTCTCGACGCCTGCGGTGAATGCACCGACGAAAAGGGCGAGAACGTGATGAAGCAGTGGTGGGATGTCACCGAAGAGGATATCAAGAAAATGACCGATGCTACCGTTTGGTGCGAAGCCGGCTTTGACAACTTCCGCGGCGGCGGCTTCTCTTCTCACTTCACCACAAGAGCCGAAATGCCCGTTACGATGATCCGTCTGAATCTCGTCAAGAATCTCGGTCCCGTTTTGCAGATCGCCGAGGGCTGGACGGTCAAGCTGCCCGACGGCGTTTCCGATACGCTGATGGAGCGTACCAACCCGACATGGCCTTGCACCTGGTTCACGCCTCGTTGCGACGGCAAGGAAGGCAGCCCGTTCAAGACCGCGTATGACGTCATGAACAACTGGGGTGCCAACCACGGCGCGATCTCCTACGGTCACATCGGTGCCGATCTGATCACGCTCTGCTCCATTCTCCGCATTCCGGTCGCCATGCACAACGTGCCCGAGGATAAGATCCTCCGTCCGACCGCATGGAATATGTTTGGTATGGATAAAGAGGGTCAGGATTATCGGGCCTGCGCCGCTTACGGTCCTATGTACAAAACAGTTAAATAAATCGGTCGGCTAAAAAAGTGCAGACCGAAAAACGGAATAAAAAAGAGATAGGGGTTGCTTTGGCAACCCCTTTTTCATCGGTAGGAACCCCTTGCGGGGTTCGTTTTATTCTATTCCGTTTTCCTCTCGTCGATTTCGCCCTCTCGCAGTACCCATGTACAGTTTCGGAGCGAAATCGGCGATTCTGCGCATTTTTCGCTCGACCGAGGGGGCTTTATGTTTTATTTCTTTTTCAGCAAGTACTTGTCGATCTTATCGACCATATTATCCGGCATCTTCTTCGGGATCGGGAAGAAGCAGGCGTTGACGACACGGTCGGAGAACTCACGGACGAAGTTCGTGGTGTATTCCAGACTCTCGCCGCTGAGAATGTCGATCACGTCGTGGCGGCAATGGATCAGCGAAGAGCCCTGAGCCGCACGGCGCATGAAGTTGACGCCCGGAATGCCCTTGTCGGCAAACGGGATGGAGTCGGACGAATAGGTGTTCTGTTCGACCGACATGGAGTGGCCGAGTTCCTTATAGAGGAACGAAATGGCATGACAGAGGGACTCTTCCCCGGTAATGACCGCGGCATCCTTGCCGAGGATCGGGCCGGCCATGTCGATGTTGATACACAGACGAATGGCATCCAACTCGGCCTCGTGCTTTGTCACATAATCCTTACTGCCGAGCAGTCCTCTCTCCTCGGAGCCGCACCAAATGAAACGGACGGTACGTTTGGGCGGATTCTCGGTATAGTGGCGAAGCATTTCGAGAAGCATGACACTGCCGGAACCGTTATCAAAATAACCCTCGGAATATTCCACGGAATCGTAGTGAGCGGTGTACACGATCACCTCATCCGGAAATTCGCTTCCCTTCACTTCACAAATCACGTTCTGCGATTCTGCCTCACCCTCGGTCTGTTCGAGCGTGATTCTCGCGCGAGTCGGATGGCGCGGGATCAGCTTGAGCGCATCCTTCATCTTGATGACAACGCCGGGCATCTTGCCGTATTCCAGATGCTTTGCGCGAAGCATACGCTGATCCATGTCGGTATCTTCATCCCGGTCAAGGAACGTACCGCAGGTGCAGACGAAGCCGACGGGGCCCGCTTTGCAGAGTTTTTCAAAGTTGGCATAGCCGATACCGCCGGTGAAAAACACGATCTTGCCGCGGATTTTCGCGAGGTCGATCTCGTCAAACCCCTCCATATAGACCATCTCGGCCTCCAACCCCTCGGGGGCGGTGTTGCCGGAAAAGCCGTAACCCGTCGCCTCAATCGTCTCGGCAAACGGAGCCGTGATTTCAAATTTTACTTTTTTGATCTCGTAATGCGGAGCCATAAAAGGCTCGATCGTCGCGTCACACCCCGTGATGCTCTTCACCTCATCGGCGATGATAGCGGCACCCTTCTTTTCCCCCTCATAGGTGGAAAGACGGACAAAGCCGAGTTTTTTCAGCATAAGAAACATTCTGTCTCCGGAAATAGCCATAAGTACAGTCCTCCTTGTTTGAACTTGGTTTCATTGTAGCCCCTTTTCCCCGCAAAGTCAAGAGAACGTGCGAAAATGCGGCGTTTTTTCTTGCTTTTTCTCTCTTCCCGTGATATACTGAAAATACCACTTCGAGGAAGAAAAGAGGTCTTTTTTCATGATTCGCACCAATCGCTATCCGGACGGCAAATCCTATGCCGTCACGATGAGCTATGACGACGGTCTGCTCGCTGACCGCAAGCTGATCGAAATCTTTAATACTTACGGCATCAAAGGGACGTTTCATCTGATTTCGGGGAGAATCGGCAAAAATCCGGCTTATATCACATGGGACGAGCTTCCGACGCTCTACGCGGGACACGAGGTCGCCTGTCACAGCGTGGAACACCCGCACTTAGAGCAGATGCCGGCCAATGCGCAGTATGAACAGCTCATCGAGGACAGAAAGGCATTGGAGGCCGCCACCGGCAAGCTGGTACGCGGTTTTTCGTTCCCGTTCGGCACATGGAGCGCGGCGACACTGGACGCCATGAAGACGGCGGGACTCGAATACGGACGCACCACCAACAACACGAATAACTTCCTGTTCCCCGAAAACTTTCTTTTGTGGCACCCGACCTGCCACCATAAGGACTGCGAACGTCATGTGGATCAGATGATCTATAATATTGAAAAAGCCCCGTGGCGCGCCGGCGGCATGCTGTACGTCTGGGGACACAGTTATGAGTTCAATAACGATAACAACTGGGATTTGATCGAAAGAGTCTGCGGGAAGCTGGCAAATTACAAGGATTCCATTTGGTTTGCCACCAACGTGGAGATCATGGACTATAAGAAAGCCGTGGAACAGCTGAAGGTGTCGGCAGACGGCAAAAAACTCTACAATCCCACCGCCACCGATATATGGGTCGACGTCGATGACGCCCCCGTCAAGGTACCCGCCGGGGAGACGGTCGTTCTGGCATGAACGATACCGATCTTCTCTATGCTCGGTTGTCCGATAAAAGAGCCGAATGTCTGCGCACCTACGCGGCCACGTTCACCTCTTTTTTAGATCTGCCGTCGTGTGCGCTTGCCGCGTCGTTTGCGAAGAGAGAGCACACCGATATGGTTCTGTACGGCGGCTATCCCGATGCCGAACGAAAACTGTGCGTGTTTCTGCCCGATTACGCCGCGACCGTCGAGGACTGTTTTGCCCCGGATGACCTGCCGCTCTGCGTTTTTCGCGCCACCGCGAAAGACCCGGATAAGATGCTGTCTCATCGGGACTATCTCGGTTCTTTGATGGCCCTCGGCATCAAGCGGGAGACCGTCGGCGACATTCTGGTCTATGAGGGCGGAGCCGATCTGATCGTGCTTTCTTCGGTTGCCGGCTTTCTTATACAGCAGTATAACACGGTCGGCCGCACACCCATCCGCTCCGAGATCGTGCCGATCTCCGAACTGCGGATTCCCGATGTCCGGACAGAAGAGATTCGCGATACCGTCGCTTCCCCGCGACTGGATAACATGATCTCCGCCGCGTTCCGGCTCTCCCGCTCCGCGGCCGGTGAGGCCATTTCCGCCGGCATTGTATTTGTAAACGATGAGCCGATCACCAAACCCGACGCGTCCGTTGCGGAGGGGAGTAAACTCGTCCTACGCGGAAAAGGCAAAGTGACCGTCAAATCGTTTGCCGGAGAAAGCCGGAGCGGACGGCTCGTCGTTCTGTTCACCAAATACCTGTGATGCGAGGAAATCTATGAAATCCGATTTTTCCTGTCCCGTCTGCGGGAAGCCGCTTGCCCGAAACGAAAAAACGCTGTCCTGCGAAAACGGCCACACATACGATCTTGCGCGCAAAGGCTACGTCAATCTTCTCCTGTCTCAGCAGTCCAAAGACAAACGGCACGGAGACGATACGATCATGATCGCCGCCCGCCGTGATTTCTTAGACAGCGGAGCCTATGCCCCTCTGCGGGAAAAGACGGCGGAAACCGTTCTTTCCCGCGCCAAGGACGGCGACGTTCTTCTGGACGTCGGATGCGGCGAATGTTACTATACCGAAGCGATCCTCCGGCGAGCAGACGAAACGGGACTCTCCCTTTCGGCCTTGGGCATCGACATTTCCAAAGAGGCTCTTGCCTATGCGCACAAAAGAACGGCGGATGTGAAACTGGCGGTCGCCAGCATCTTTTCTCTGCCTGTGGCGGATGAAAGCGTGGATCTTCTTCTCAATATGTTCGCCCCGTATGCCCCGGCGGAATTTGCCCGCGTTTTGACATCCGGTGGGTATCTCATCCGCACGTTTCCCCGGGAAAAGCATCTGTGGGAACTGAAACAGGCGGTTTACGATACCCCCTATGAAAACGAGATTGAAACGGTGGAACTCTCCGGATTCGATCTCATCCGGGAGGAGCGGATCACCTATCCGCTTGCGCTGACAAGTCCCGAACAGATCGGGGCACTGTTCCGCATGACTCCCTATTATTACAAAACCAGTAAAGAGGGGCAGGCTCGTGCCGCCGCGCTCGAACAACTGACGGTCACGGCGGATTTTGCTCTGATCACCTATCGAAAAAAAGCATAGATTCTTCCATTGACTTTTTCTTATACAGTTGTTATAATATTTTTACTAAGGATAGAAAAACAAAAAACGCGCAGAGAATGGGGGGGTGAGCGCAACGGAGCATTCCAATGATTTCCGTCATAGCAAGCGGGAAAAATCGTTTTCCGCCAAATTTTTGCGGCTTTTCATTCTCGTCATCGTGAGCGTTGCCGTCGTCTGTCTGCTGAAAGAAAGCATTTCCGTCCCGGCGGAACAAGCCTCTTCTTCCCTTTTCACCGTGTCCGGAAGCACCGCTTCCCCGGCTTCATCCTCTCCGACGGAGACGACGGATTCCTCGGTTCCCGTTATTCCAGCTTATCTCGACCACGTTCCCACTTTTTCCGAAATGGAATCGGACATCACCAATCTTTTCCTCGATATCAACCCCTATTCCCGTGAGGGAGAACTGCGCGA
>JAGHUY010000275.1 GCA_018064545.1 Candidatus Apopatosoma intestinale
AACTTTGACGCGTTCGGCCACTCCCGCGGGCTGGTTCAGATCATGAAGAAATCCGGATACGATTCCTATATCTTCTGCCGTCCCGAACCCGATATGCTCGACCTCCCTGCCGAGGATTTCAACTGGGTCGGTTTTTCCGGCGACAAGATCGCCTGTCACCGCGCCTACAACTCCTATGAGTCCCATCGCGGCGAAGTCGATCAGAAGATCAAGGGTTGGATGGAAAAGAACCGCGGCAAAAACGTCGGCATGGTGCTTTGGGGCATCGGCGACCACGGCGGCGGTCCGTCCCGCGTTGACCTGAAACTGATCGAAAATCTGAAAAAAGAAGAAAAAGAATTTTCGCTTTTGCATTCTACCCCCGAAGCCTATTTCAGAGAACTGAAAAGAAAAACGGCGTCCCTGCCGAATTACGAGGGGATTCTGAATCCGCGTTACACCGGCTGTTATACCTCGCAGATGCGGATCAAGACTCTGCACCGCAAACTGGAAAACGAACTCTACATGACGGAAAAAATGGCGGCCCACGCCATGATGGCCGGTGTCATGGACTATCCGGACGCCAAGATCAAAGTGGCGACCAAGGACCTGCTTCTCATGGAGTTCCACGACATTCTGCCGGGATCGGCCATTCAGCCTGTCGAGGAATACGCGACGGCTTTGGCCGGACACGGGTTAAAGGAACTTCACGACATCAGAACCAAGGCGTTTCTCGCCCTCTGTTCCGACAAGAAGAAAGCCGCCGAAGGCGAAATCCCGGTCTTTGTCTACAACCCGCACCCCTACGAAGTCGACGAGATCGTGGAAGTGGAGTATCAGTTGCCCGATCAGAACAAGACCCGGGAACTGTTTGCCGAGCCGCACGTGTTCAAAAACGGGATCGAAATCTCTTCTCAGTGCGAGCATGAGCTCTCCAACTTCAACGTAGACTGGCGGAAGCGCAGTGTGTTCCGCGCCAGACTTCTTCCCGGTCAGATGAACCGTTATGATATCAAGATCGCGCTGGTCGCCACGCCGGACGGCCCCGCACAGCCGCGCGGCAATAAATTCATTTTCGACAACGGCCGCATGAACGTCGTCGTCAACATGAAAACGGGCCTTGTGGACCGTTATATGGTGGATGGCCGGAGAATCCTCTTCAAGGGTTCATTCCAGCCGCTCGCCATCTGCGACGACGAAAACTCTTGGGCGTTCAAGGAAAAAGCGTTCCCGAAGGTCAAAGGAGAATTTGAATTGATGAAAGCGAAGGACGCCAACGCGTTCTCCGGCATCATCGATAAGAGAAGCCACCCGCGCTCCGTCCGCGTCATCGAAGACGGCCCCATCCGCACGGTCGTGGAAGCCCTCTTCCGCTATCACGATTCTTTCATCTGCCAGCGGTATCTGTTCCCGAAGAGCGGAGCGGATTTCAAAGTCGCGACCAAGGTGTACTGGAATGAGAAAATGACCATGCTGAAACTCTCTTTAAACACCCTGCGCGGAGACCGTTTCCTCGGCCAGACCGCCTACGGCAGTGAGACGCTGCTGACGAACGGGGATGAGATGGTCAGCGGCAAATGGAACGTCGTTTCCGACGGCGAAACCGCCCTGTCTGTCATCAACACCTGCACGCACGGTTCCAGCTATCGGAAAGGAGAGTTGCGCATCACCATGTTGCGCAGTCCCGGTTATTCCGCCGGTAAGAGTGACTTTTCCGTCCGCAAGCCCTTTATCATGGAGCAGGATCGCTTCTCTCCGTTCATGGATCAGGGCGAACACAATTACGAGTTTACGGTGAGTGCTTCCGACGAAGCCAGCCGCCTTGCCCACGTAGAACGGGAAGCGACCGTCATTGCCGAAAAGCCCATGGCTCTTTCGTTCTTCCCGACCGGTTGCCCCGCAGAAAAAGAGGACTCCATCGCCCCCTTTGCCGCTCTGTCGGATGACGCTGTCACCCTTTCCGTCTTCAAAAAGGCCGAAAAGGACGACGACAGCGTGCTCCGTCTGTTCAACCCGACGGCCGAGGAACGGACAACGGAACTCTCCCTGCCCGCAATCGGATATAAAGGTACGTTCACGCTGGGTGCCTATGAG
>JAGHUY010000010.1 GCA_018064545.1 Candidatus Apopatosoma intestinale
TGGCTTGCCGATATGCGGGCCGATCAGGCGGAAAACGGCATCATCGGCCGGATCATTCCCCGGATGTGGTCAGCCCAGGTCGCCGCGCCCGCGTGGAGCGATGCCAGCACGATCATTCCGTGGCAGCTCTACTTGATATACGGCGACAAATCATTCCTCTCCGATAATTTAGACATGATGCGCCGCTTTGTCGACTATATCCGGAATGATCCCGACAGTTATTTCAGCCCCGACCAGCACGGCTACGGCGACTGGCTCGCGCTCGATACCCCGACCGTCCGCACCGTCGGCGCGACGCCCAAGGGATTCATCGCCGCCTGCTATACCTATCTCTCCACGACCATCTATTTGAAATCGTGTGAGATTCTCGGCGTTTCCCACGACGATTACGAACCGTTCCTCACCCGCATCCGTTCGGAGATTACCGAGAATTATATGGATGAGGAAAAATTCATGAGAGAAAGCCCGATCGCCGACAGTTTCTCTCTGCATACGCAGACACGGCTCGTTTTACTGCTCGCCCTCGGTCTGTACCGGAGCGAGGAGGAAAAGAAAGCCCTCGCCGCCGAACTGAACCGCATGGTGCGGGAAGCAGGCCATCTGACGACGGGCTTTGTCGGGACGCCATGGCTTCTCCACGTGCTCTCCGAAAACGGCTATGCCGATACGGCCTACGATCTGCTCTTCTATGAAGACCTGCCGTCGTGGCTCTATGCCGTCAACCGCGGTGCCACCACCATCTGGGAGCGCTGGAACGCGCTGGAAAAGAACGGCGACGTGTTCGGTTCCGTTATGGTATCGTTTAACCACTACGCCTACGGAGCCGTCGGCGACTGGCTCTATATGAAGACGCTCGGCATCAATTATGATGAAGAAAAACCCGGCTTCTCCCATATCATCCTTTCGCCTGTGACGACCGACCGTCTGACGCACGCCGAGGGTTCTCTTCTGACGAGGTACGGAGAAATCAAATCATCATGGAAAAAAGAAGGAGGAAAAACCGTATATGAGTTCACCGTTCCCGCGGGAACTTCCGCCACCGTCCTGCTCCCAGGCATCCGGGAAGAGGTCGGAGCCGGTGACCATCGGTTTGTAATATAATGGAACAAGAACGCTTTGCCAAAACGTTTTGGGCGGACTATTCTGCCTTTGACGAAAAGAAACTGATCGAATGCCTCCCCAAAATGGACGAGGGGCGAGCCTCTCGCATCGCCAGAGCCGCGCGGACGGAGACGAAATGCGAACTGCTTGCCTCGGGGCTCATCGTGCGGGAATCCCTTTCCCGCGTGTTCGGCATCGAAAACCCGACCTTTACGGTCGGCGAATACGGAAAACCCGAACTGACCGATCATCCCGACGTTTATTTTAACCTTTCCCACAGCAAAGGCACGGTCGCCTGTACGGTGTCAAACGTCCCGTGCGGACTCGACATCGAGCATATCGAACAGCCAAAGCACATGGAGCAGATCGTCAATCAGTTCTTCTCCAATTTCGAGCGCGGTGCGATTTTGCTTTCCGCCGAACCGGCCGAGGCATTCCTGCGGCTATGGACGCTCAGAGAGTCCTATGTCAAAATGCGCGGCACCGGCTTTGCCACCGGCCTCTCCACCCTGTCCTGCTCTTTCCCCACCGGGGAAGCAAGAATCGCCGAGAGCGGTGTGGTGCAGGAGGATGCCTCGTTTACGGAAATGCGGAATATCTACGGTTGGCGCGCCGCGATCTGCACCAAAGGAAAAGTCAAACACACCTGTGAAAAAATCGCATTATAAAAGGGGCTGCAAAAAAAGTCCAGACCGAAAAACGGAAAAGAAAATTAGGGACGCGTTTGCGTCCCTTTTTTCATCGGTAGGAAACCCTGTCGGGTTTCGTTTTATTATAAACGTTTTTCTCTTGCCGTTTTACCGCTTGCCGTAATTATAGTACTGCCTGCGCGGGAAGAACATCGGGGGGGGTTCCCCAAAGTGAGCTTGCCGAACTTTGGGGGTTCGCCACATCTGAACATTTTTTCCGAGCCCCTATTCGTACAACTGAAACGGGCTGCAAAAACATAAATGTTTTTGCAGCCCGTTTTTTTGTTTTCTATTGCGTTAGTCAGCTTTCCGATTTGTCACGAATTTGATTCCGAACACGGCCAGAAGCATCAATACGGCGGCAATGGCCAAAGAAATCCATGCGTTCTCAATAAAGCCCGCAACGATATAGGAGACGAACGAGACGGCCGCGACCGTGATCGCATAGGGGAGCTGGGTGGAGACGTGATTGACGTGCTCACACTGCGCACCGGCACTCGACATGATCGTGGTATCGGAGATCGGGGAGCAGTGGTCGCCGCAGACGGCACCCGCGAGACAGGCCGACATACCGATGATGAGCAAAGGATTGGAAGCGTCGTTTCCATAGATCGGCAGAACGATCGGAATCAGAATGGCGAACGTTCCCCAAGAAGTACCGGTCGCAAAGGCGATGACACAGGCCACCACAAAGATGATTGCCGGAAGCAATCTGACGACGTTTTCTCCCGCACCCGTCATAATGCTGTTGACAAAGGACGAGGCATCGAGCAAGTTGGTCATGTTTTTGAGAGCCGTGGCAAAGGTCAGAATCAGAATGGCCGGGACCATGGCGATAAATCCCTTCGGGATGCAGGCAAGAGCGTCTTTGGCCGTGATCACGCGACGGCAGACGAGATAGATCATCGTGAAGATCAGCGTGGCAAGGCCTCCGAGCGGCAGACCGAGCGTCGCGTCGGTTTGCTCAAACGCGGCAAACAGCTGACCGGCATACTCAGAACCGGCACTGAAAAATCCGCCAACATAGACAAGCGCGAGAACGGACAGCACGACCAGAACAACAACCGGGATCAGCAGATCGAAAACTCTGCCCTTTTCCGAGCCCGTCTCGGCATCGCTTTCCGTCACCACGGAAGAACCGAACGTGAAAAGATCGCCGTTTTCGGCATTCTTTTCATGCGTTCTCATCGGGCCGTAATCAAAGCCCAGTAACGTAATGGCAAAGATAAAGACAAAGGTGAGAAGCGAATAGTAGTTATAGGGAATCGCTTTGCAGAACAGGGCAAGACTGGAAGTGCCGCCCACCTGACTGGTATAGTCGGAGACTGCCGCCGCCCACGAAGAGATCGGGGCGATCATGCAGATCGGAGCCGCCGTCGCATCGATAACGTACGCCAGTTTCGCCCGCGAGATTTTGTGAGAATCCGTGACGGGGCGCATGACAGAGCCGACGGGCAGGCAGTTGAAATCGTCGTCAATAAAGATCATAACGCCGAGGAAAAACGTCATCAGAATGGCACCCACACGGGTCTTGATGTGCTTCTGCGCCCAACGGCCGAACGCGGCAGACCCGCCGGACTTGTTGATAAGGGCGACCAGAACGCCGAGGATAACGAGGAACAGGAAAATGCCGGCCGTTCCTTCAATCGCGGCAATCAGGCCGTCACTCACGATCGAATCAAAAGTACCGATGACGTTGAAC
>JAGHUY010000040.1 GCA_018064545.1 Candidatus Apopatosoma intestinale
CTATGAAAAAACGGAACCGAACCAGCTCATCGTCGATTACATCGCCAGCATGACCGATGACTATTTCATCGATCTGTACCACTATCTCTTCCCCGAAAGCAACCGAACCATCACGTATAAAGGATATTTTGACTGATGAAGCCGAATACGCTTCTGCTGGTGGATGGGAGCGGACTGCTTTTTCAGATGTTCTACGGGATGCCCGCCCGCATCGTCGGCAAAAACGGACAGCCCGTCCACGCGGTCGTCGGGTTCATCGGGGCACTGCTCAAAGTCATCAGGCAAACGGAGGCCACGCACGTTCTCGTCCTGTTTGACGGCGAGACCGGCAATTTCCGCTCGGAACTCTCGGCATATTACAAGGCGAACCGCCCGGATTATTCCGCCGTGCCGGAGGAAGAGACCCCGTTTTCCCAACTGCCGGACATCAAACGGGTTTTAGACCGGCTGGCTGTTCCGTATTATGAGGTGACGGAAAACTGGGAGGCCGACGACGTCATCGCCTCTTACGCGCTCTCGATCGGCGGGGAGGACACGGCCGTGATCCTCTCTCAGGACAAAGACTATCTGCAACTGGTTTCCGACCGTGTGCGTGTATTCTGCTATCGCGGGAAACAGTCCGTGCTCTATGATGAAAAAACCGTGACTGAAAAATTCGGCATTGCCCCGCGTTTCTTTTCCGATTTCAAAGCGTTGGCGGGAGATGCCTCGGACAACGTTCGCGGACTTCCCGGCATCGGGCCGAAAACCGCCTGTGAACTGATCCGCCGGTTCGGAAGCGTTTCCGATATTCTCGCTCATGTCGAAGACATTCCCAAACCCACGGTGCGGAAAACCCTCACGGAATATGCCGGCACCCTGCTTCTGAATAAACAACTCGTTATTTTGACCGGGGATGTACCCGTCCCCTATTCTTTTGACAAACTGGCCATTCCGGACGCCCCGTTTCCCGAAACGGCGGAAGCGTTGCGGCTGGCTGAGATTTGGTAAGCCTGACAGGCAAGGAGACACCATGTTTGCATCCGTTATTTCTTTGATCGAACAGTATGACACCGTCATTCTGCACCGGCACAGTTCCCCAGACGGGGATGCCCTGGGATCGCAGATCGGGCTCTCGGAGTTGATCCGCACAAACTATCCCGAAAAAAACGTCTATACCGTCGGAGACGCCGCCGGACGCTACGCCTTTATGGCCGGAAGTACCATGGACACGGTTCCCGACGAGGTTTTCGAGGGATCGCTTGCCATCGTGCTGGACTCCGGCTCCGCGTCGCTGGTCTCCGACACACGGTATTCCCTCGCCGCCGCCACCGCGCGGATCGACCACCATATTTTTTCCGAAGCGTTTACCGGAACCGAAGTGGTCGATACCGCCTTTGAGAGTTGTTGCGGCATGATCACGGCGCTCGCCATGGAGGCGGGTTGGACATTGTCGCTTGCCGCCGCCACGGCTCTGTATACCGGAACGGTGACGGATTCCGGCCGTTTCCGGTACGACTGCGTCACGTCGGACACGTTCCGCCGCGTGGCATTTCTGATGGAACAGCCGATCGATACCGGGGCGATTTTTTCCGATCTGTATGCGGATGATTATTCCCGTATCAGACTCCGCGCCGAATTTACCTTGAAAATTCGGTTCACGGAAAAGAACGTGGCCTATATCTATACGACAAAAGAGGAACTTTCCGTCATCCCGGCCGACGTCTTTACCGTATCCCGAGGCATGGTCGGCGTGATGAGCGTCATTCGAGGTGTCGATATCTGGGTCAATTTTACCGAAACGGAGTCGGGCGTTCTCTGTGAG
>JAGHUY010000033.1 GCA_018064545.1 Candidatus Apopatosoma intestinale
CTTTCTGTGGGTTGGTTTGTGGTTAAACTTATTCTAACAGAACTCAATCACTTTTTCTATTCTTTTTCCCTTTTCAGTCTCACATCAATTGTAACACTACATACAATTTCTATATTTTTTTGCATATCCCTTGCATATTTTCACTTTTTATGATATACTTTATGTTGCGGCATTATGTCGCGTGTACGGCACAGTATCCTAGTTGAAGCACGTTCTGCCGAAGACGGGCCTAAAAATCCGTTAAAGGGCACATCGATGAAACTCCTTGTTGCTGCTTTTTACGCCCAGTTTAGGGTGGCTGCTGGGAGGTTAGGACTGCGGGCGATCTGTAATGGCATACGGAGACCGTCCCGCTTTCCGTGGAGGCCTCTTTTCGTGGTTCATATGCCGATTTTCGCATAGAGACTACGGTCTGAGGATTAAACCTATTGCGCGGTGCGTTTTTGACGCTGTGGATAGAGTAGCCTGCCTTGCGTGATGCCGGCGAATAGCGGACACAAACCCTTTTGTTTCCCATGGCCTTGGGAAGAAGGACTATAGCCGCTTGAAACCGTCGTTGCAAAAGAGGCTAGGGGAACGGTTCACTTCATGAAGGAAAACTTCTAGGCTGTTTTTGATAGGTGTAAAAAGGATTGCAGTGCGAACTAAACGGCAATCAAGTCGCGGACGCGGAGACGCTCCGAACGTTCCTTTCATGGGAAACCACTCTCATCGGCAACGAAGAGCAGGAACGGGGGAAAGCCTACTTGACCTATGTCGCAAGGTTTCCTTTTTACACTGCCGGACACCAATCTGATCATGGAGGATTACATTTTGGATAACGGAAACGGTCCGAAATCATCGGCTCAGTCAAAAAACAATGCCAAAAAGGGGCGGCGGTCTTTTTCCGCCCTTGTCAACTGGAAATGGGCGATTACCGCCTTTTTGTCCAGTCTCTCCATTTCGATCATCCTCTCTCTGCTCTCCACCGAGGGTCTCAATTATCTGAATATTTTTCTCTCCTGTCTGGTGTTGGTCTTTTTTGTAGCCATCGGCGTATTCTTCGACATCATCGGGTTGGCGGTCGCCACCGCCGATGAAAAACCGTTTCTCGCCATGGCGGCGCGAAAAGTGCGCGGCGGCAAAACGGCCGTCCGGCTCGTCAAGAACGCCGACCGGGTTTCCAGTTTCTGCAACGACGTCATCGGCGATATTGCCGGTGTCGTTTCCGGTGCCACCGCGGCGGCGCTGGCCATCAAGATCGCTCTCACCCCGCAGGATAATTTTATTTTGAATCTGCTGTTATGCGGGCTTGTCTCCGCCTTTACCGTCGGAGCCAAGGCTGTCGGAAAAGCCGCGGGCATGAATTACAGCAACGAAATCGTCATGGCTGTCGCCCGTTTTCTCTCCCTGTTCCGCAAGGACGAAAAGGGCACGAAAGACACCAAAAAGAATAAAGCGACAGATGAGGAATAGCCCATGCGAGCCGATCAGTTTCTTTTTGCTCACGGGCTGGCGCGCAGTCGCACCCATGCGGCCTCGCTGATCGAGTCCGGCGTTTATATCGGAGAAAAGCGGATCGGAAAAGCGTCCGCACCCATTCCCGACGATACCCCGCCGGAGTCTGTCCGCATCGTCGATCCATCCCGTTACGTCAGTCGGGGCGGCCTCAAATTGGAAGAGGCTCTTTCCGTTTTCGGTCTGAACGTCGAGGGACTTACGGTACTGGACATCGGCGCTTCGACCGGCGGATTTACCGACTGTCTGCTAAAACACGGTGCGGGGAGCGTCTATGCGCTCGACGTCGGGCACGGGCAACTTGCGTCCACTCTCGTCTCTGACCCGCGCGTCGTCAATATGGAGGGGATCAACGCCCGCACGATGACGCCTGCCCTGTTCCCCGTAAGACCCGATATGGCGGTGACGGACGTCTCCTTTATCTCACAGACACTTCTCTTTCCCGCCGTTTCGCTCGTTCTCCCCGATCACGCGCTTTTCGTTTCGCTCGTCAAGCCTCAATTCGAGGCCGGAAAAGCGGCTATCGGAAAGAACGGGATCGTCAAAGACAGAAAAGTTCACGAGACGGTTTTGAAGCAGGTCACAGCGGCCGCGGCCGACCATGATCTGACGATCCGCCGCCTCTGTCCGTCTCCCATAACGGGAGGGGACGGCAATATCGAATATCTGGCTCTTTTTGAGAAAAAAGGAGAGCCGGATTTCCTCCCGTTTTCCTATGAATCCGTCGTTTCTTCGGCTTTCGCCGGAAAAGCGAAATAATCCGTACAAAAAGAGGCAGAGATGAAAAAAGACAGACAGCAAAAAATTCTGGAAATCATCGACCGCTATCCCATCGAGACGCAGGATGAGCTGATTCGCCGCTTACAGGAAGAGGGATATGAGGTGACACAGGCAACCGTCTCCCGGGACATCAAACGGCTCCAACTGGTCAAGGTGCCGTCTCCGACCGGGCGATCCCGCTATGCCCTGCCCCGGATGGATCATTTTGACGCCGGAGAGAAGTTTAAGGCCATTCTGCATCAGACGGTCTCGTCCGTACAGTGCTCCGGAAATATCATTGTCGTCCATACGTATTCCGGTATGGCCAATGCCGCCTGTGCCGCCATCGACGCCATGCACAGCGACTATCTGCTCGGCAGTATTGCCGGAGACGACACCATCTTCATCGTGGCGGCGACCGGCATTTCCGCTTCCGAGTTTGCGGGCGTGATCCGGTTGGCGGCCGATATCGCCTGAACGGAGGAACACGGATGCTCTCCGAACTCACCATTCGAAATATCGCGATTATAGAGTCGGAAACCGTTTCGTTTTCCGATCCCTATACGGTTCTCACCGGTGAGACCGGCGCCGGCAAGTCCATCATTCTGGACGCTTTGGAACTGGCGCTCGGTTCCCGCGCGGATCGGGAACTGGTGCGTCACGGGGAAGAAAAAGCCTCGGTGTGCGCACTCTTTACCGGCGTTTCGGAAGAAGTCATGGAACTGGCCGCGTCTTTTGACGTGCCCGTTTCGGGGGATGATCTGATTCTCTCCCGCGATCTGACAGCCTCCGGTCAATCCACCGCCAAGATCAACGGCCACCCCGTCCCGGTCTTTGCCCTGCGCGACGTCGGAAACCGGCTGCTCTCCATTCACGGACAGCACGCCGGTATGTATCTGCTCGATCCCGACCATCATATTTCCATTCTGGATTCGTTCGCAGATACGAATGAAGCCATCCGGGATTACCGGACAAGTTATGAGCGGATGCGTAGCATTCACGCCGAAATCGGCAGTCTGACGCGGGACGAGAAAGAAAAAGCGCGTCGGATCGAGATGCTGAAATTTCAGATGCAGGACATCGACGCCGTCGCTCCCAAGGTAGGGGAAGAAGAGGCGCTCACACAAAAAATCAAACTTCTCTCGGATGCCGAGCGCATCGAGAAGACCGTGAAACTCATCTACCGTGCCCTCTATCGGAATGAAAAAGGGCTGTCGGCCACCGATCTGCTGGATAAATCGGCTGAGGCCATGGGAACTCTTGCCGACATTCTGCCGGATTCGGCGGGGTACGTCGAAAAACTGAACGATTTCCGCTATCAACTCGAAGACATCGCGGAAACCGTCTATGAAAAATGCCGTATCGGCGACGAAAACCCGACAGAACTCCTCGACAAATGCGAGACGCGGCTGGAAGGTATCAAACGGTTGGAGCGAAAATACGGCTCCGACATCGAAGAGATTCTGAAATTCCGTCGGGAAGCCGAGGAAGAACTCCGGAGCATCGAAACGGCTGACGACCGCATCATCGAACTATCGGACGAACTGAAAGCCATCAAAAAAACGGCAACGGAAAAAGCCGCGATCATCACGGAGAGGCGAAAACAGGCGGCCGCCGTCCTTGCGG
>JAGHUY010000257.1 GCA_018064545.1 Candidatus Apopatosoma intestinale
ACGTCATAAATGCGGCCGCGGCGGTTGCCGACGCGCTCGGCTCTGCTCCAACTTTTTCCGCCGTCAAGCGTACTGACGAAGGTGGGGATGCCGAACGGCTCCCAGCCGCACCCGTTATGATCGATGGTATCGCAGATCACGTTGAACACGATGACCTTTCCGCTGTCGGTGCGCACCGCCTTTTCGCACATTGCGGTGATACCGATGTTCAGATCGTAAAGCGTCTTGGAATACGGAAACGGCTCCGGCGCACTCCACGTTTTTCCGGCATCTTCACTGCGGCAAAATTCCATCCAACCGTTGCCGTTGTGCCCGCTCCAACCCTCGCCGCTGCAATTCGGGAAAAAGTCAAGGATTTTACCCGGCTCGTATTCGACCATGGCATGGCCGAGATGGCCGCTTCTTTTTTTGGCGCTATGATCGAAAAACAGTTCTCCCCCTTCGGGAGAAATGGAATACACATAGCCGTTGTTTCTGAAAAGTTCCATAAAAGCGCCTCCTTTTTTCTCATTGTAGCATTGCCGTCTTCTCTCTGTCAATAACCGTTTGCCTTTCTTTCCGATTCTGTCTCCTCGGAGAGCGAAAAAAGTTATTGAGATAAATAAAAAACCGTGTTATAATAGTAAAAAATCAAGGAGAAAAGCACGCCGTGCGGCTTATCAAAACCGTCCGTGCCGGTATCATGATGATCAGGGAAGATTTTTGGGAGCCGAATGACTGCTTTCGCCCGCGCCCGCTCTTATTTTTGAGCGGGAAGCCCACAAAGGACGGTGTGCGCCGTCTTTTGCGCGGGTGCAAGGAGATCGGTTACGGCGGCGTCGGCGTTATTTCGTACAAAGATACGGAGATCGAGTATCTCAGCGAAGAATACTTTGCCATGTACGCGTGGATTCTGGAAGAAGCGCGCGCTCTCGGTCTGAAAGTCTGCCTCTACGATGAATTTTGGTTTCCGAGCGGGAAAGCCGGCGGGCTACTCGCCGAGCGCTTTCCCGAGGCGGTGACGAAACGGCTTACCATGATAAAAGACGAACTGCCTTTGCACGGGGAGCCGGAGATCCCGGACGGAGGCGTTCTCATGTCCGCCGTCGCTTATGACGGCGAAACGGGCGCACGCATTGACGTAACGGAGGAATTTCAGCGCACGGGTACGGTAAAAATGCCGGGGAAAGGCGGCTGGCAACTCCTGCGCTTCTACTGCGTTCGCGGACTGCGCGGCATGGTGAATTATCTTGACCCGGAAGCCGTGAAATGCTTTATAGGACTTACGCACGAGGCGTTTTACGAACGCTTTGCGGACTATTTCGGTACTACGATCGATTCCGCGTTCTACGACGAGCCGCAATTCTATTCCCAGCACGGGAAAACGTGGACGGTGCGATTCAACGAGGAATTTATCAAAAGAAAAGGATATTCCCCGGCGCTCCTCTATCCGTCGCTTTTCATGGATACGGGCGGCGACGACGCGTGGGCAAGAAGCGAGCTGTTGTCGGTACGCGCCGATCTGTACGCCGAGGGCTTTCCCGGAACGATACAGGCGTGGTGCCGCGATCACGGCATTTCGCTGAAAGGTCATATCGATCAGGAGGAAGTCGTCAATCCCTCCGGCATCACCGACGACGCCATCAAATCATTCCGGTATCAGGACATTCCGGGGATAGATCAGATATTTGAACCGGGGCGGGCGAGCCGCGCGTACAAGATCATCGCAAGTGCCGCAGACAACTGGGATAAATCCCTTGTCATGTGCGAATGCTTCGGCGCGATGGAGGGCTTGACGGAAGAGCAGATGTACGCCGAGGCGCAGGATATGTTCGCCAAGGGCATAAACGAGATCATTCCTCACGCCGTCTGGTATGACGACAAAAACGTGAAATTCGAGCCGGAACTGTCGTGGCGTCATCCGTATTACGGAAAAATTCTGCCCGATTTCAACGCTTTCGTTTCGCGCGTCAGTTCCGTTTTGCAACGGGGACGGCACGTGTCGCACGTCGGCGTGCTCTATCCCATCGAGGGACTGCACGCGCAGTATACGTTTTTGGAAGACGACGATCTGGACATCAGTGCCTATTACGCGGGCGGCAAATTCAAAAAAGAAAACGACTATCAGGACGTGGGAGAATATCTGTTCTATACGGCCAATCACGATTTCACATACCTCCACCCGGACAGGCTTACGTATGACACGGAAATTAAAGACGGATACCTTGTGCTGACAAACAGCCGCCACGACAACGCGTATTCCGTTATCATCCTTACCGGACAGGATACCGTATCTCCGAAAACGCTGGAAGTTTTATCGGAATTTGTGCGGTGCGGCGGCACGGTGATCGCCACTTCCCTTTTGCCGAAACACGCTTCGGAAAAAGGCAGAGACGCGGACGTAGAAAAACTCGTCTACGATCTGTTCGGCGTGTCCGAAATGCCGGATTTCCCAATGAAAAAGGCGCACGGAAAGGGCTCGGCATGGGCTATCCCGTTCGGCGCGTTGTCCGAACTTGGTAATATCCTGTCAACCCTTCCGTTTGATCTGGAACCGGATAAGCAGACGGACGGGATCGGATACGTGCACAGGGCGTTTCCCGCCGGGGAGGCGTATTATCTGGTCAACAGAAACGAAAACGCCGTGCGTCTGAATCTGACCTTGCGCGAAACACGCGGCGGCGATCTGACGCTGATGGACCCGTATACCGGAGCCGTGTCGAAAATCGACGCCGTGTGCGAGGACGGCTGTCAGTCGTTTTCGCTCACCGTCCCCGCGAACCGATCGTGTTTCGTCGTTTCGGGGGAGATCGCCGAAAAGCCTGCATGACCGTCGCCGTTGCCATCGAAGAAAGCCTGAAATAACAGTTTTGAATCAAAAACGGCACGACCGGTTTGGTCGTGCCGTTTCTCTTTTGCTTATCACCCGAGAAGAGATTGCGTAGCCTCATCCTCATACTGGCGGGTATAAAGTTTGTAGTAATAGCCCTTATCGCGCAGAAGCGCGTCGTGCGTGCCCTGTTCGATGATCTTGCCGTCCTTGACGACAAGGATAATATCTGCGTTCCGGACGGTGGAAAGACGGTGCGCGATGACGATGGACGTGCGCCCGTGAATGATCGTGTCGATCGCCGACTGGATCTTTTGCTCCGTGATCGTATCGACGGATGCCGTCGCCTCATCGAGGACGAGAATCTTCGGATCGGCGAGAATGGCTCTGGCAAAGGAGATCAGCTGTTTTTCGCCGGTGGAGAGCAGATCGCCGCCCTCGCCGACGTCGCTGTCCAGCCCGTTTTCGAGTCGCGCCACGACCTGGTCGGCAGAGACGAGCGCAAGTGCCTGTTCGATCTCCTCCTCCGTCGCGTCGGGACGACCATAGAGCAGGTTTTCCCGCACGGTGCCGGAGAACAGATGCGGCGTTTGAAGAACGTACCCGAGCGCGGAATGGAGCCAGAGTTGCGAGCGCTCTCTCGCGTCGCGGCCGTCGATCAGCACCGCGCCCGACGTCGGTTCAAAGAACCGGCAGACCAGGTTGACGAGCGTGGATTTTCCCGCACCCGTCTCGCCGACGATGGCCACGTTCGTGCCGAACGGGATTTTCAGATTGAAGTTGCGAAGGACAAATTCTTCGCCGTCCGGATAGCGGAAATCCACGTCCCGAAACTCGATATCACCGCGGATAGGTTCCCAGTTTTCCTTTTTCGGTGAAAAACTGTCGCCGTACTTTTCGATGACCTCCGGCGTGTCTTTGACGTCGGATTCGGTTTCCAGCATCGTACTGACCCGTTCAATATTGACCTGCGTGGTGATCAGATCGGAGAGCGCGTCGATCAGCCAGCGGATCGGCTCCATGATGCCCTCGGCATAGGACATGAACAGCGAGAACGTACCGATCTCTTCCTCCGCGATATAGCCGCCGCGCCAAAGCACGATGGCAAGCGCCAGCGAAGACGCCAGATTCATGGTGGCAGCAAACATGCCGCGCAGATGGGC
>JAGHUY010000336.1 GCA_018064545.1 Candidatus Apopatosoma intestinale
CACGGAGACGAGTTCGCCGTCAAACGCTTCGCAAAGACGCAGGGCGAGTTCGCTTTTTCCCGCCGCGGTCGGGCCGACGACGGCAATCAGTTCCGGCATGGCTTTCTCCTTTTCCCGTTATTGAATGAACATGGCATCGCCAAACGAGAAGAACGTATAGCGTTCCTCGACGGCCTTTCGATAGGCATCCAAAACGAAGTCCGTTCCCGCAAAGGCGGAAACGAGCATGAGCAGCGTGCTTTCCGGCAGATGGAAGTTGGTGATCAGCGCGTCGACCGCCTTGAAACGGTAGCCGGGATAGATGAAAATGCCGGTATCATCTTCCATGGGATGCACGATCCCGTTTTCATCGGATGCACTTTCCAGCGTCCGGCAGGAAGTCGTACCGACGGCGACGATCCGGTGCCCGTTTTTGCGGGCGGCGTTGATCTTGTCCGCGCTCTCTTTTGAAACCGTGAAAAACTCGGAATGCATCAGGTGATCGCGGATATTTTCCTCCTTGACCGGACGGAACGTCCCAAGCCCGATGTGAAGCATGACGGGGACGATCTCCACGCCCATGGCGCGGATTTTATCCAGCAGTTCTTCCGTGAAATGAAGCCCCGCCGTCGGTGCGGCCGCCGAGCCCTCTTTGTTCGCGTAGACGGTCTGATAGCGGGAGTTGTCTTTCAGCGTTTCTTTGATATAGGGGGGAAGCGGCATCCGGCCGATCTCGTCGAGAATGGCGTACAGGTTCTTTCCACCGCTTTTGTCGTAGGAGAACGTGACGATGCGGTTGCCGCCCTCGGTGATTTCGTCGATATGGGCGACCAGTTTCCCGTCGCCGAACGATACTTCGGTGCCCGGCTTCAGACGACGTCCCGGGCGCACCAGCGTCTCCCATACGTCCAGCGATTTTTGCCGGAGCAGGACAAATTCCGCACGCGCTCCCTCCCCCTCGTCTTCGGCATGAAGTTTCTTGCCGTACAGGCGGGCGGGAATGACTTTGGAATCGTTGATGACCAGAACGTCCCCTTCGTGCAGGTATTCGGTGATGTCCCGGAAAATCCGGTGTTCCACGGTTTTCGTCTGACGGTTCAGCACCATGAGTCTGGCACCGTCCCGCGTTTCACTCGGGTGCTGGGCGATCAGTTCTTCCGGCAGATCGAACCGGAAATCCGCCGTTTTCAGGTCGGTCGGCGCCAAAACGTTCTTAATCAATGCAGTCCGCCTCTTTTTCCGTCAAACGTGTAAGGAACTCTTCCAGATCTTCGCGGACGGAGTCCGTCGAATCGCACAGAATGACTTTATCGACCCAGAAAGCCCGGTAGATCCGCGTGATGGCGATCTGAGAAAACGCGACGGCCTTGTGGAAAAGGTCAATGTCCTTTTCCATCTCTTCTGCGGAGCAGGTTTCCACGTCCGCCATCTCTTCGGCCGCCGCCGTCATGTCCTCGGCCGTGACGGCGTCTTTCTCCTGTTCTTCTTTCGTCTTCGGGCGGCGGAGAATGACGGTGGCACGGCAGTTGTATTCGTTTTTATACTCGGCCGGTTCGGTCAGTTCGTCCACGTGGGAGTCCACGTCCTCGGAGGAACGGGAAAATTCATACAGAAGTTCGTGGCCGAACACCTCGAATTTCGGTTTGTATTCCTCGCAGAGGGCGATCAGCTCGTCCTTGATCTTTTTTTCGTTTTCCCAAATCTGATCCGGAGTCGTGAGTTTCAGTCTTGTTTCCATGTTTCGTGCCTTTCTGTTCTGTTTTTGTTTTTTTCGTGTAAAAAAGCGGTGAATGTCTTGAAAAAACCGTTGCGATGGGTTATAATAATATATAATAAAGAAAACTCCCGCCTCGCGGGGATGGAAAAGGAGATCGGGCCATGGACGAGCGAAAAGAAGCTACCGGAACCTTTGTGCCGGTGCCGGAAACGGAAAAGGATAACCTGCAACTGCTTCGGGAAGTCTACGAGGCTTTGAATGAAAAGGGCTATCACCCCATCAACCAGATCGTCGGCTACCTTCTCTCGGAAGACCCTACGTATATCACCAACTACAAAAACGCCCGCAGTCTCATCTGTAAAATAGACCGGGAAGAACTGCTTTGCAGCATGGTGGAACAGTACCTCGGGCTTTGATCGCCCGCTTTTCGACGGTGGCTTTTGCCGCCGTTTTTTCTTCTTTTTATTATATCGGTTTTTCGGTGGGATTGCAAGAGTTTTTTGAAAAAACCGTCCGCCTCGCCGTTTTCGCCTGTAAAATCGGGGGAAATCCGGGCGACCGCTAAATTTTGCCAATGGCCAAATAGTTGAAATTTTTCTTGACAAACCGCGGGAAACCTTGTATAATTAAACTTGACTTCGCATAAAATCCGATGAAAACGGGAGGAATATGCTTTGAAAAAGAACGGTGAGCACGTCGTTTTCGGTATGACCAGCCTGTACGACGGCATCGTACAGCAGGCAGAACGCTACGGCGATAAACCCAGATATATTTATAAAGTCAATAAGCAGGAAAAGACTTTTTCGTTCCGGGATATGAAAGATCATGTCGACGTGATCGCGGCGGGGCTGGCCTCTCTTGACATGGCGGGCAAGTTTGTCGGGGTCACCGGCGAGACGCATCCGGACTATGTGGCCGCCTATCTGGCTACCGTGTCCGCCGGCGGGGTGATCGTTCCGCTCGATAAGGACATTTTGAATGAACAGTTTGTGGGTTTCTGCAAACGGTGTGATATTGCGGTGCTGTTCTATACGCGCGCGATGCATCAGAAGATGCTGGATACGGCTTCGGAACTGCCCGATGTCAAATACTTTATCGGTTTCGATCTGCCGGAAGACGCGGAGATGCCCGAACGGTTCATGCGGTTTGAGGCTTTCTTTGAGATCGGTAAGAAAGCGTATGAGGACGGCGTTCGCCCGGCGGAGACGACGGAGCAGGATCCCGAAAAACTCTGTACGATCCTCTTTACCTCCGGCACGACCGGCACGAGCAAGGGCGTCATGCTCAATCAGCGCAATCTGGTGACCAGTGCGCTCGACTCCTGCCATATCATGGCGACAAACGACAAGGACTTCTTTGTTTCGGTCCTGCCGATCCACCACGCATACGAATTTACCTGCGCTCAACTCGCGTTGCCGAACTGCGGCGCGACGACCTATATCAACGATTCCATCAAGAACACGATGCGGAATTTCGTCAAGGTCAAACCCCGTTCGCTCGTTCTCGTTCCGCTGTATATCGAGACGATGCACAAGCGCATTTGGGCGGAGATCGAGAAGAAAGGCAAGACCGAACAGGTCAAGGCCGCAATCAAAGTCTCAAACGGTCTGCGCAAAGTGGGCGTGGATCTGCGCCGGGTGTTCTTTAAAGACATTCTGGCCGCTTTCGGCGGTGAAATCCGTTATATCGTCTGCGGCGGTGCTCCGCTCCGCCCGGAACTGATCGACGAATTTGAAGCGTTCGGCATTTCGATCTTTGAGGGATACGGCATCACGGAGTGCGCTCCGCTGGTATCGGCCAACCCCATGCATTGGCGCAAACACCGCTCCGCCGGTCAGACCGTGGAGCATATGGAAGCCCGGATCGACAAGGCTGATCCCGAAGATTCGACCGGGGAGATCGTGGTACGCGGCGACGCGGTCATGATGGGGTATTACAAGAACCCCGAGGCCACGGCCGAAGTCTTCACGGAGGACGGCTGGTTCCGGACGGGTGATATCGGATATATCGACGATGATAATTTCATCTTCATCACGGGTCGGAAAAAGAATATCATTCTGCTCTCCAACGGCAAGAACGTGTTCCCCGAGGAGTTGGAAGAGTATCTCAACGCTTCCGAATCGGTCTGCGAGGGCGTCGTGATCGGCCGTAAAAACGAGGAGACCGGGGAGATTGCCATCACGGCACTCGTCTATCCGAATGGGGAAAAGTTTGCCGGCATGACTAATGAAGAGATCTATCCGATCATCAAGGATGAAATCACCGAGATCAACAAAAAATTGCCTGCGTTCAAGCATATCACCGAACTCGAACTGCGGGACGAGGAATTTGAAAAGACGACCTCGCGGAAAATCATGCGCTATAAATTAAAATAAGACATTGGAAAACGGACAGAGGGAGGAAATGCGGTATGTTTGAGGAGATCAAAGCGTTGCTCGTCAAAGAACTGGGCGTTGAGGAAAGTCTCATTAAACCGGAAGCGGAGCTTGTCACCGATCTCGGGATCAACTCGCTGGAACTGGCTGATCTGGTCATGCTTTGCGAGGACAAATTCGATGTGGAAATCGAAGAAGAAAAACTTCACGAATTCATTACGGTCGGCGATGTAGTCAACTATCTGGAATCCATTGAAAAATAAACCCCGAAAGCAAAACGCCTGCGGAAACGCAGGCGTTTTTGTTATTATTTGCCTTCCCCTTGGGGAAGGGGGACCGCCGAAGGTGGTGGATGAGGTTTGCCGGAGGACTCGTCACATTTACGAATTCTTTTTCCGGGTGACGAGCAAGAGCAGAAGCGAAAGGAGCGGAAACAGGGCGCCGACGAGGATGCCGACGCGCAGTCCCGTGCTTTCGCCCGCAAAGCCAAGGAAAGAAGCGAGCACCGCAAGCGGCCCGGGCCGATCGGTCAGATCGGCGACAAGACCGGTCAGCCACGGTCCGGACGAGCATCCGAGATCGCCGCACAGAGCGAGGAGCGCAAACATGGAAGTCCCGCCGCCGGGGAAACGGGACGAAGTGAGCGACAGCGTTCCCGGCCACATCAGACTGGCGGCCACGCCTGTGATCGCACAGGCGGCAAGGGAGACGAACGGGTTCGGAACCAGCGCGGCCGCAAGATAGCAGACGACGCCGAGAGCGGCGCAGAACGTGAGGGCGCGGTGCAAGCGGATTCTCTGCCCGAACAAGCCGTAAAAAAGACGGCCGCACCCCATGAACACGGCGAACAGGCAAGGGCCGAGCAGATCGCCCGTCAGCTTGGAGACGCCGAGTCCTTTTTCGGCAAAGAAAGAGGACCATTGTGCCATAACGAGTTCGGTGGCACCGCCGCCGACCATCAACAGAAGCGAGACGTAAAAGAATCGATTCCGGAGCAGGGTCTTTAACGGTTGTTCCTCCGTTCCATCCGGGACGCCCTGAATAATCGGAACGCGCAAAAAGGCGAACAGGTTATAAAGCGGCACGACCGACCAGAGAATGGGAATCCACCACCAACGCGCCTCCCCGATAAGGGAGAGAAGCAATGTGGACAGAAGGACGGCCAGTGCCTGTCCCCAGCAGTAAAAGGAGTGGAGCAGACTCATCGAGGCCTCTTTGCAATCGCTGGGAAGCGCATCGACCAAGGGGCTGACGACCACTTCGCACAACCCGCCGCCGACGGCGCAGAACATCTGCGCAATGATCAGCCCGGGAAAAGGCGTCATGACTTGCGGCAAAACACCGAGCAGACAGAGACCGATGACGGTCGAGCCGTGCGCGGCCACCAAAAGGACGCGGTACGCGACGCGGTCACCGATCCGCACGGCGGTGAAGTCCACAAGGAGTTGGGTCAAAAAGTTGAATAGAATCAGCGAGCCGAGTTCACTGAGAGAGACCGCGTATTTCGTCTGAAAAATGACGAAAAACAGCGGTGCGAGATTGTTGACGATGGCCTGTGTGACGTAGGAGACGTAGCAGGCACGGACGGTACTTTGATAGGGATTTCCGGACATGGCGACTTCCTTTCTTTTCGGGTCTCATTATAGAGGAAAAAGGGGGAAAAGTCAAGGGATGTGCCGGATTTTGGCACTTGACAACCGGAGGCGTCCCATGATATAATCTCTAAAAAGCCGAGATTCTTCGGGAAACGGAGGGAATGCCGTGCAACGCTATTCCAGACAGAGAGAAGCGATTCTCTCCCTTCTTCGTACCCATTTCGATCATCCGACGGCCGAAGCGCTTTATGAGGAACTGCACAAGACCCATCCGAATATCAGTTTGGGAACGGTATACCGCAATCTTTCGCTATTGTCCGAAGCCGGCGTTATCACTCGTCTTGCCACTCATGAGAAAGATCATTTTGACGGTAACACGGCGCCGCACGCTCATTTTTTCTGTGACGGATGCGGAAGCATCAAAGACCTTGACGGTTCTTTTGTCCGGGAGCCGCTGGATGGGGACGGTCAACTCACCGGCTATGAGCCGCGAACGGTGCTGGTCTCCATTCATGGGCTGTGTCCCGAATGTCTGAATAAAATGAAAGAGGAACTGTGAATCCCAAAAGGTTTTACGGTTCCTTTTGCATTTTTTCATCCCGCATACAATTTTTGAATCCAAAAGTGAGATTTTTTTACCGGAATCCGTAGTATATGGTTGAGGGGGCGAAAAAGGAGGTGACTACATGGATGACAATACCATCGTGGAACTGCTCTCGGAACGCTCGGAGAACGGTCTTACGGAGTTATCGAAGCAATATGGGTCTCTTTGCCATCGGATCGCTTTTCATATTCTGAAAAATCGGCTTGACGCGGAAGAATGCGTGAATGCCACCTTTCTGGCCGTCTGGAATACCGTCCCGCCCGAGAAGCCGAACCCGCTTGTCAGTTATGTCTGTCGCATTACCCGTAATATCGCTTTGAAAAGGGTTCAGGCCAACACTGCCGAAAAGCGAAACAGTTTTTACGACGTTGCGCTGGAAGAAATCGAGGACTGCTTTCCCTCGCCGGATTCGGTGGAGCAGACGGTTGACGCGTCCGAGATGGCAAGCAAACTGAACGGTTTTTTGGCATTACTGGATCAGGAAAACCGGATTTTGTTTGTCAGACGGTATTGGTATTCCGATTCGATTGACGAGCTTTCCGCACTTTTCCACATGAGTAAGCACACGGTTTCGGTCAGATTGTCCAGGATTCGCAAAAAACTCGACGAATACTGGAAAAAGGAGGATTATGGGAATGAATAAAGAAATGATTTCGGATATACTCGGAAAAATAGACGATTCCTATCTTGCCGAAGCGGCAAGAGCGGATTTTTGTCAAGCCGGAGAAAAAAACGGAAAAACAGCCGGTCAGACAAAAAGGACACAATGTTTTCGTTGGCGGGCTGTTGCGGCCGGCCTTGCCGCAGTGGTTGTGATGGGATCGGTAACTGCCGTTACGAGCGTCGAGGCGGCGGAGTATCGGACGGCATCGGACTTTTTTGAGGAAAACGGCATCTCCCCGGAGGGGCTCACACGCGCGGAAATCAAGACGGTTTACCGCGATATTTCGACAGGACGGTTTGATTACGAAAAAACGGCGGATGTCATTTTACAGGCGGTTTCCGGATTTGAGATTCCCACGGAAGCCCCTACTTCCGGCGATCTTGTTGCTCTTTGGGAGGAGAATCTGCGGCGGAACGAGATTCCACAGCAGGGGGTCGGATATAAAACGCGGTATCAGTATGAGATCGATAAACAACGCGGCGTTTCCGTTTTTGCGAAATCCGTCGTGGAGTGCTATCGGGACGGAACGCAGATTTGGTCAGCGGAAATCAGGGATTTCCACGTGGAGGGCACTTCGGCTTTTGACTCGGGAACGATCGTATGGGGGCACGACTACGCATGGGATCGGTCGTCCGATCAGACGGTCACCACTTGGCTTGCCCGCATCGACGGCGCGGGAACTGTTTTGTGGAAAAAGAGTGTTGACCACGGCTTTGAATGGGAAAACATTTCTTCCGTTCTCGACAACGGTGACGGGTCGTTTGCCGTGATCAGCGGCGGGGGTCCTTCTTTTCTTTGCCTCGGTCAATATGGGGCAGACGGAACGGAAAAGTCTTTTCGGAAAAACGACGTCGGATTTCTCGGGATCGGTGTTTCCATCCGATTGAGGGACGGGTATCTGATCCAATTAGGCAATATCAGCAATAACGTTCGCCATACCGCTGTGATCGCCAAACTGGACCGTGACGGCAATCTGTCGGGCCGCTTTACCTATCAGGAAGAGGGCAAAGCATACTACGTGACCGATATGCTTGAATATGACGGACAGGTTTATCTTTCGGCTTACGTAATTCAGACCGAGGAATATGACGAGACAATGAAAAAACACTTTGACGAGTTGATGAAGGATCCCGATTATGTCCCCCTTGCCCCCGATGAAACGCTCACGTCCGCTTTGCGTTCCAACCATACGGCCGTGCTTTTGGTATGCGATCGGGAGAACGGGAATCCGAAGACGTTTTATTCGGTTGACGGCTCTTTGGGCGGAACGCTTGCCAAAAATGAATCGGGACTGCTGGAATGGAGAGTGGAGAGTATTTCGTCCACGTTTTTCTCTCCCGCCACCAATTCCTTTTCCATCGGCGGAATCTGTCAGGTGTTCCGGTATTCTTTTGACGGCGCCGGCGTGCTCGTCGGCAGTGAGGATACCGGGGAGACGACGGCTTTCCGCAGATAAAAAAGCAGGGGATTGCGGTTGCAATCCCCCGTCTTTTTCTGTCCGTTTTTCGGTCTGGACTTTTAGCAGCCTTGATATCGGCTCCCGGGGCTGGATAAAAATGTTCAGACTTGGCGAACTCCCAAAGTTCGGCAAACTCACTTTGGGGAACCCTCGATGTTCTTCGCCCCGAAATGGCTTCTTTCCTATGAAAAGGGGAATTGCTCCGCAAAGTCACCTCATCCACCGTCTACGACGGTCCCCCTTCCCCATCCGGGGAAGGCATTAAGGTAGTTCGGTGCCGCTTCGCTACCCTCGGGGAAGGCAAGGAGACGGGAGCAATCCCCATTTTTTATTTTGTTCCGGACTTTTTTAGCCGCCTTGATATCGGCTCCCGGGGCTAGATAAAAATGTTCAGACTTGGCGTTCTTCCCGCGCAGGCAGTACGTGTGTACGGCAAGCGGGAAAACGGCAAGAGAAAAAGCGATACAATAAAAACGGGAAATCCGCAGGATTTCTTCCTTAAAATGTTTTCTTGGCGGACACAGAAAACCCCCCTCTTTCGATTTGTGAAAAGAGGGGGATAAATCTTATAAACTTTTCGCTTTTTCGGTCTGGACTTTTTTAGCAGCCCCTGTTAATAAGGAATGACCGGGCCTATAAGCCGGGTTCTGTCGAGAGCAATCATCTATCTTCGCCGCACGTTACCGTGCGGCTTGTCTCATTTTCGGAGACTGCCTCCTCGCGCTGGGTCTTGCGACCCGGGCCGGGCAAGCCACTGGGCGCGGGGCGTTGCTTCGGATAGGGTTTACATGGCTCCCCGCGTTACCGTGGGGACGGTGAGCTCTTACCTCGCCTTTTCATCCTTACCGTGCGGACACGGCGGTAATTTTCTGTTGCACTTTCCCGGAAGTCACCTTCGGCGGACGTTATCCGTTATCCTGCCCTATGAAGCCCGGACTTTCCTCATGATAATACCTTTCGGCACCATATCACGCGATTGCTCGGCCCGGTCATTTTCTTATTTCGTGGGAATGATCTGCCCCCCAGTGGGAGCGGTTGGTTTCTCTTTGCGATAATCGTACGGTTCCAGCACGTAACTGTCCTTAAAAACGGCGATCTTCATACCGAACGATTCTTCGCTGTCTTTCGGATAGTACATGAGCAGATACAGCGCGGAGACCGTATCGGTTTTTTCATACTTGCCGATGCCCTTGTAAAGATAAAAGGGAGCGGGCGCTTTCCCGACGGGATAGTTTGCTTCGGGCGTGAAAAACTCCGACCGATAGAGTGAAATATCGGAAAACGCGATCCGCACGTA
>JAGHUY010000330.1 GCA_018064545.1 Candidatus Apopatosoma intestinale
AACCGTATGAAGAATTACCATTTGATCAAACGGGAAAACGTCCCCGTCAAAACGAAAATCCTGTATTACGTGACGTCGATCGTCGTCGCGCTTTTGCTCGGCGCGTTGATTCTTTTGACGTTCGGTGTCAATCCGCTGGCCTATTATGGCAAAATGGTGACGATCGGTCTGCCGGGAAGCCGCTTCCCGCAGACGCAGGTCAAAAATTTCGTGGATATGCTAGTTCCGCTGATCATCACCTCCGTGGCACTGTCCATTGCTTACCGGATGCGTTTCTGGAACGTCGGCGGTGAGGGACAGTTTCTCATCGGTGCGGTGGCGGCGGCCTATATTCCGCTTCGCTTCGGCGTCGTCGGTACGCCGTTTCTCACGATCATACTCATGGCGCTTGCGGCGATGGTCGCGGCGGGTCTGTGGGGGGCGATCGTGGCGGTTCTGAAAGTCAGATTCAATACCAACGAAACGCTACTCACCTTGATGCTCAACTATGTGGCACTCTATATCGTGGCGTTTTTCGGGGATACCAAGGCGTCGTGGAACGTCTTTCTGCGTGCGGATACCGAACGTCCGAAATTTGCCAATATCCGCGACACTGCCGGACTCTTTCCGGCGATTCAGGGTGAGGAAATTTCGAAAATCGCGATCCCTGCGATCAAAATCGGGGCGTTTTCCATTTCGTGGGCGCTTGTCTTTGCTTTGGGCATCGGTGCGCTTACTTATATCTATTTGAAAAAGACAAAACACGGCTATGAGATCGCCGTGATCGGAGACAGTCTCGGTACCGCCAAATACGCCGGCATGAAGACGGGAAAAATCATCATTCGCACGATGTTCCTCTCCTCCGCTCTTGTCGGACTGGCCGGTTTCTTCAAATTCATGAGCGCCGGCTCGCTTTCCAGCACTTTTACGGACAGCGTGGGCTGGACGGGCGTCGTGGTGGCGTGGCTTGCCAAACTGGACACGGTCGGCATTGTGATCACGTCGATCCTCATCTGCGTATTGCGGTTCGGATGCGGGCAGGCCAGCGTGCAGTTCGGCACGATCGACTCCCGTTTTTCGGACGTCTTGCAGGGCATGATCCTGTTTGCCGTTCTGCTGGCGGACTTCTTACTTCGGTTTAAGGTCGCCAAGAAAGAGGAGGGCTAAAAATGGAGATTATCACGACATTTGTCTACTGCATCCTCGTCTATAACATTCCGCTTCTTTACGGTACGGTCGGCGAAATTCTGAATGAAAAAGCCGGCAGTCTGAATCTCGGTGTGGAAGGAACCATGGCGGTCAGTGCCATGTTCGG
>JAGHUY010000189.1 GCA_018064545.1 Candidatus Apopatosoma intestinale
TCCTCGATCTGCCCGATCGTCATTCCGGTTCTGGAAGGCAGTAAGATCATCGGCCTGCTCGACCTCGTCGATATGAAAGCCTTCGGTTTCGGCAAAGGAAACGAAGGAAAAGAAATTGCCGTTCCCGCTGAGAACAACGACCGTATCGCCAAGTATCGCGATATGCTGATGGAAGCGATCGCCGGTACCAGCGAAGAACTGATGGAAAAATACTTCGGCGGCGAAGAGATCACCCGTGACGAAGCCGTCAAGGCGATCCATGAGGGCGTTCGTACCGCGGCCATCGCGCCGGTGTTCTGCGGTTCCGCCACCAACCTGTGCGGCATTACGAATCTGATGGATATGATGATCGACACGTTCCCGAGCCCCCTGTATCACAAGGCGGAGATCGTCGTGGACGACGAGGGCAACGAAAGCGAAGCCGAGACCGGTGAGACCGGCCCTGCCTCCATCTTTGTCTGGAAGACCGTAGCCGACCCGTTCGTCGGCAAGATGTCTTTCTTTAAGGTCATGAGCGGCGAACTGACTGCCGGAAGCGATATGAAGAACCTGTCGACCGGTCAGAACGAAAAGTTCTCTCATATCTACACGATCTGCGGCAAAAAGCAGACCGAAGTGGACGCCCTTTGCCTCGGCGATATGGGTATGACTGCGAAACTCGCCAACACCAACACCAACGATACCTTGACGGCCGGTTCTCAGACGAAGTCGTTCAAGAAGATCGTATATCCGCAGTCTTTCTATCAGAGATCGATCGTCTCCACCGGCAAGGGTGAAGAAGATAAGATCGCACAGGGCATCGCCCGTCTGATGGAAGAAGACCCCTCGATCAAATACGAAAACAATGCCGAGACAAAGCAAATGCTCGTGTCCGGCCAGGGCGACATCCATCTGGACGTTCTCGCCTCCCGTTTGAAGACCCGTTTCGGCGTCAGCGTTTCGTTCGATCAGCCTCAGGTCGCCTACCGTGAGACCATTCGCGGTCGCAGCGACGTTCAGGGCAAGCACAAAAAACAGTCCGGCGGTCACGGTCAGTACGGTGACGTACATATCCGTTTCAGCCCCGGTGAAGAAGAAGGTCTGACCTTCGTCGTCTCCGTCGTCGGCGGTGCCGTTCCGAAGAACTTCAACCCCGCCGTGGAAAAAGGTCTGCTCGAATCCATGCAGAAAGGCGTTCTCGCCGGCTATCCGATGGTCAACCTGAAAGCCGATCTGTACGACGGTTCTTACCACCCGGTAGACTCCTCCGAAATGGCGTTCAAGATCGCCGCCAGCCTCGCTTACAAAGAGGGTATCGCCAAAGCGAACCCCGTTCTGCTCGAACCGGTGGCCAGCGTCAAGGTCTATGCGCCGTCCGACATGATCGGTGATATCATGAGTACGTTCACGAAACGCCGCGGCAGAGTGCTCGGCATGACTCCGACCGAAAAGAAGGGCGAGACCCTGCTCGAAGCGGAAGCTCCGATCGGCGAGATGTCCGACTTTGCCATCCAGTTCCGTGCGATCACGCAGGGACGCGGCAAGTACACGATGAACTTTGAACGCTACGAGGAAGTCCCCGCTCTGAACGCCGCCAAGATCATTGAAGAAGCCAAGAAGAACGCAGAAGAATAAACGCAGGGAATCCCTTGCCACGGCAGGGGATTCCTTTTTTTGCGTGCAAGAATGGAGGCTTCCGCCTCAAACTCCGCTCCGGGGGGTTGCAAAAAAGTCCCCCGGAACCCCGAAAAAACTTTTTTGTCACTTCATTCTGTTTTTCCCTTTCTCATTGACAATATCTTTCATTTTGTGCTACAATCAAATCAGAAAAAGCGATTGGAGGAATCAAATATGCTTGCCAAAACACCGCCTATGGGCTGGAATTCATGGAACACATTCGGAGCCAACATTTCAGAAGATCTGATCAAAGAAACCGCAGACGCCATGGTCTCGCGCGGGCTTCGCGACGCCGGGTACGAATACCTCGTCATCGACGACTGTTGGAGCGAAAAAGAACGTGACCGTGAAGGCAATCTTGTTGCCGATCACGTCAAATTCCCGCACGGCATGAAAGCCGTTGCCGATTATGTCCATGAAAAAGGACTGAAATTCGGTATGTATTCCTGCTGCGGCCCCCGCACCTGCGCGGACTATCCCGGCAGTATGAATCACGAATTTCAGGATGCCGCTTTCTTTGAGAGCGTCGGCGTCGATTATCTGAAATACGACAACTGCTATCATCCCGGCTGGTCGGGCGTAGTCTCCTACAACACCATGTCCATGGCTCTTCGCTCCTGCAAGCGCGACATTCTGTTCTCCATGTGCAACTGGGGAAAAGAAGAGGTGTGGAAATGGGCCAGACAGGTCGGCGGCCATATCTACCGTTCCACCGGCGATATTTTCGATTCCTTTGAATCCATCGACCGTCTGTCCCGCAGTCAGAAAGACAACCTCGGCTATTCCGCCCCCGGTTGCTTCAACGACATCGATATGCTGGTCTGCGGCATGAAAGGCGCCGGAAACGTCGGTATCGACGCCGGTTGTACCCCGGCACAGTACCGCTATCATTTCGCGCTGTGGTGTATGTTCATGTCCCCGCTGATGATCGGATGCGACGTAAGAAACGTCGATGACGACACCATTGCACTACTGACGAACAAGAATCTTATCCGCATCAATCAGGACGAAGAGGGGCGCGCTCCCCTGTTCTGCCACGAGATCGCCGGCACCAAGGATTCTCACGTCTGCCTGCGCTATCTGTCCGATCACGAGTTTGCCATCGGTTTCTTCAAACCGTGGGAAAATAAAGCATCTCTGTTCCTCTCCCTCGCCGAAATCGGGATACAGAAAAACGACGGTTGGGGCTTTGAGCTGACGGACTGCTTCACGGGCAAGAAACTCGGCGTATTCGACGACTACGTCCGCGCCGATCTGGACGCCTACGGCTGCGCCGTGTATCTCGCGAAACTCGTCAAAACCCATTCATGACCTGCCCCGTTTGCGGGCGCGAGCTCTCCCGCGACGAGATTGCCGTCTATCGGCGGCTCGTTTTCCGGGAAGCGGACGACTGTCTGTGCAAGACGTGTTTTGCCGCGCGTCTCCGCGTCCCCGAGGAGGAGATTGACAGAAAGATCGCCCATTTCAAAAGCATCGGTTGCACATTGTTCACAAAGTAGCCCCCCAACCCTGCTCTGCTGGCAAAACACGTCTGGAACACTACAAGAAAACTATCCGGAAACGGAAATCATATTTTGAGAAAGGACTTTATTATGCTACACAACGTTGATGAACGCTACAAACCCATATCCATGTGGGGCTATTTCGGCTATCAGATCCTGTTCGGTCTCCCGGTCATCGGGTTTATCGCCTTACTGGTCTGCGCTTTCGGCAATCGGAACTACAACGTCCGGAACTTTGCCCGCTCCTACTTCTGCGTTTTGATCATTGTTCTGGTTCTCATCGTCTTGCTCGCGGCGCTCGGTGTCGGCGGCACCGTTCTTGCCGCCATCGCCGAAAAACTTGCCACGATCGGCGTATAAAATGATAATCAAAAGCACAAAAAAGCAACCCGAGTTTGAAACTCGGGTTGCTTTTTTGATAATCCAACTTAATAGGTCAGCTTTCTCAGATCGTTCACATAATTCGCAAACGTCTCATTGACGGAGTTGGCACTCGCCACGATGGCGCGAGCATAGCCGGTATCCTTGTTATTGGCAATATACTGGCTGCAAAGGTTAACGATCTTCTGACCGCCGCCTGCGAAGTAGTCAAAGTCATAGGTCTTCGTGCGGAGGACAAGATCAAACATATCGGCAGATTCCTCGCCCTTGAATACCTGCGTGGTGAAGTAGGTCACATAGGCGGGATATACGATCTGTTTGGAGTGGAAAGCGAAGACTTCCAGGAAGTTCGCAATGTTATTGGCATCTGCGGCAGCGGCTGCGGAAACTTTCAGACCGTAAGCACGCACGCACACATAGTGGATATAGTCTTCCTGTTCCGGGTTGTACTTCGGGAACGGGATGATCGTGTAGTTGGCGTTTTCGTCGGTCGATCTGGTAGCGGCGTCCAGACACTCGGAAATAAAGAGCGTTCTGCCGTTGGTAAAGGAAGCGGTCACATCGTCGCCGCTGATCGGCTGGTAGAGGGCACCGTTTTCCGGTTTGCCGCCCTTGACCATGCTCATAACCTTTTGCACTCTGCTTTGAAGTTCATTGTACAGCGGGTAGTTGTCGGCATTGATGGCCTCGGGAAGACCGGTCGTTTCGTTACGAATGGCACCGCGTCCGCCCACGCCGAAGAAGAAGCCGACCTCGGCACAACCGTTGTTATACGTCGTGCATCCGATTCTGTCTTTTCCCTCGTTATAACTGATCACGCTGTTACCGTCGGCATCCTGTGCGGCCTCAGTCATCATCTTATCCATCGCGTCGATCGTCCAGTTTCCACCACGGATCAAATCATAGATATCATCTGTGATGGTTCCGGTGGCACGGAGCTGATCATAGACCGTGCGGTTCATATACAGACCCCAGATGGCATCATAGGAAATCAGGTTGAACTGCCCGGAAATCGTGTAGAGGCGTTTGGTGCCGTCCACGTCGAGGCCGAAACAGTCAATGAATTTCTGATCCCACCAGTCGTGGGTCAGATCAATGTCCAGATTGGCGATATTCAGATAGTTCTTGTTCGCGGTGGAGTTGGTGTACTGATACAGCAGGAAATCGTAATTGTGCTGGCCGGTCGAAACGTCGGTTTCAATAAGAGCGGCTCTGTTTTCGCCCTCCAAGGCAGTGATCTTGCAGGAATACTTGCTCTCGACAATGCTATTCCGCTCAGCGATTGCTTCGTCCAGAATGGTATCGTTACCGGTCAGCTCCGCTTTGATCTCATAGCAGTCCCAGTCGTCGATCTTCTGCGTTAAGAATACAAATTCTCTGCCGCCGAAGTTGACGTCCTGATAGTCCGGGTGTTTTTCACGGCCGTCGATGTCGTCGCTCGAAATCACGGTCGGGCCCGTCGTACCGGATCCGGAGGTGGACTCCTCCGTGGAGGCCGTGGTTCCTTCCGTCTCGGAGGATGCCGTGGCGCTCGTTTCCGAAGACGAGGGATCGGTTTCCCCGCCCTGTTTTCCGGTGCTTTCGGTCGTGGCCGAAGTCGATTCCGTGGTTCCCACCGGCTCGCCGCCGCAGGCAACGAGAGCCAGCATGGCGATCACCATGGCGAGAGCCAGAATCAGAGATAAAAGTTTCTTTGCCATTTCGCTGTTCTCCTTTTTTGTTTATTTATTGAATCGGCGCGGTCTTTCCTTTGACCTCGCGTTGTTCCTTGATCATCATATCCTTAACTTTCATGAGGCGCGTCAGACTGCCGCGCTCGTTCTCATCGAGTTTCATGGATATGGATTTGATGGATTCTTCAAACTGGGGGATCATGATATATTCCAGCGCGTTGACACGACGGCGCACGCGCTCGATCTCTTCCGCCAGCAGTTGGGACGTTTTTTCGAGTTCGGCCAGACGAAGCAGGTCGGGTAGCAGATCGGAAAGCGATCCGATCGCGCTGTCCAGTTCCCCGCCCGTAAAGGCCAAGCCGAAATTGTAACAGTCGGAGGGAGACCCGGTCACGTCAAACCGGAAAACCGGGACGTTGACGCTCATGATATTCTGCGAAGAGACGGTAAGGGAAACGCTCTGTTTCGGGAGCATCAGCGCCTCGGTCATCCCCTTGGGGGATGAGGCGGCGGCCGCCATACGGAAGTTTCCGTGGATGTCTTCCATTCCCTTTTCCACGCGCTCCCGGAGCGTTTTGGTCTCCCGCACGATCTCCAAGAACCGTTTCATCAGTTCATCCCGCTTGTCTTTGAGCAGTTTGTGTCCCCGTCTGGCAACGGTCAGCCGATTTTTCAGTTTTTTGAGTTCCATCCGGGTCGGATTGACCTGTGTGGTTGCCATAGCGGCTCCTCCTTACTCTGTTTTATCCCAATACTTTTCCAGCAAAGCGGGTTTGATTCGCTTCATTTCGCTTCTCGGCAGGATGTGAAGCAGTTTCCAGCCAATATCGAGCGTCTGTTCGATCGTCCGATCCTCTTCAAAACTCTGATTGATATACTCTTTTTCAAACGCGTCGGCAAACTTGGCGTACAGCCGGTCGATCGGCGTCAACGCTGCTTCGCCGAGCACCACCATCAGTTCCTTGGCTTCCTTGCCGCGGGCGTAGCAGGAGAAGAGCTGGTTCATGGTATCGGCATGATCCTCTCTCGTCTTGCCCGCGCCGATTCCCTTGTCTTTCAGACGGGAAAGAGACGGAAGCACGTCCACCGGAGGCAGGATACCTTTGCGGTACAGTTCACGGGACAGGATGATCTGCCCCTCGGTGATATAGCCGGTCAGGTCGGGGATCGGGTGCGTTTTATCGTCTTCCGGCATCGTCAGGATCGGGATCATGGTGATCGATCCCTCGGAGTCCAGTTTGCGCCCCGCGCGTTCGTACATGGTGGCAAGGTCGGTGTAGAGGTAGCCCGGATACCCGCGACGTCCCGGCACTTCCTTGCGGGCGGCGGAGACTTCACGCAATGCCTCGGCATAGTTGGTGATGTCCGTCATGATGACGAGCACGTGCATATTCTTTTCAAACGCCAGATACTCGGCGGCGGTCAGCGCCATACGGGGCGTAGAGATACGCTCGATGGCGGCGTCGGACGCCAGATTGATGAACAGCACCGTGCGGTCGATGGCACCGGTGCGCTTAAAGTCGGAAATGAAGAAATCGGCTTCCTCAAACGTGATACCGATGGCCGCAAACACAACGGCGAATTTGCTGTCCGTGCCGCGCACCTTGGCTTGCCTTGCAATCTGGGCGGCAAGGTTCGCGTGCGGAAGTCCCGAGCCGGAGAAGATCGGCAGTTTCTGTCCGCGCACCAGCGTGTTCAGCCCGTCGATGGTGGAAACACCGGTCTGAATGAATTCGGACGGATAGTTCCGTGCCGCCGGGTTGATCGGCGTGCCGTTGATATCCAGTACCTTTTCGGGGATCAGTTCCGGGCCGCCGTCAATGACTTCTCCCATACCGGAGAAGACGCGGCCGAGCATATCACCGGATACGGGGAGTTCGACCCCGTGCCCGAGAAAGCGCACTTTGCTGTCGGCCAGATTCAGTCCGGCCGCGCTCTCAAAAAGCTGAACGAGTACGTTGTCACCGTTGACTTCCAATACGCGGCAACGGCGCACGGAGCCGTCGGGGAGTTCGATCTCGCCGAGTTCGTCGTACTTCACGCCCTCGACACTGCGGATCAGCATCAGCGGTCCGGCAACTTCTTCAATGGTTCTGTATTCTTTTATCATTGTGTACCGCCTACCTTTCTTCCGTTTCCGAAACGTCCGTCAGCGCGGCCAGTTCCGTATCGATCTCTCTTTCAATGTCTTCGTACACGGCGACAAAGTCCTCACCGGCCGCCTTGGCACGGCCGATCTGCTCCCGGACGGGAAGATCGGCGATCCCCGCAATGTCGGCTCCCTTTTCGACCGCTTCTCCCGCCTTGCGGTAGAAATACAGGATCAGGGAGAGCAGACGGTATTGCTTATCCAGCGACGTATACGAATCCTCGGGAACGAAGGCGTTCTGTTGGAGGAAGTCCTCCCGGACGGAACGCGCCACTTCCAGCGTCAGCCGTTCGCCCGCCGACAGAGCGTCGACACCGACGAGTTTTACGATCTCGTCCAGTTCGCTCTCGGCCTGCAAAATGCGCATGGCTTCCGCGGTCACATGTGCCCAATCGGGTCCCACGGTTTCCTCAAACCAAGGAGCCAGACGGTCCTGATAGAGGGAATAGGAGTTCAGCCAGTTGATCGCCGGGAAATGGCGGCGATAGGCAAGCGAGGATTCCAGTCCCCAGAACACTTTGACGATACGGAGCGTCGCCTGCGTGACCGGTTCGGAAAGGTCGCCGCCCTGCGGCGACACCGCGCCGATGGCGGAAAGCGTACCCTCGCGGCCATCCGATCCGAGACAGACCACGCGGCCGGCGCGCTCATAAAACTGAGCAAGTCGCGAGGTCAGATAGGCCGGATAGCCCTCTTCACCGGGCATCTCTTCCAGTCGTCCGGACATCTCACGGAGTGCCTCGGCCCAACGGGAGGAGGAGTCGGCGATGACGGCCACGGAATAGCCCATGTCGCGGAAATACTCCGCGATCGTGATACCGGTATAGATCGACGCTTCCCGCGCCGCCACCGGCATATCGGAGGTGTTGGCGATCAGCACCGTGCGTTTCATCAGCGAATAGCCGGAGCGCGGGTCTTTGAGTTCGGGAAATTCGCGCAGAACGTCGGTCATCTCGTTGCCGCGTTCTCCGCACCCGATATAGACCACAAGGTCTACGTTGCTCCACTTGGCGAGCTGGTGCTGAACCACTGTCTTACCGCTTCCGAACGGGCCCGGTACGCAGGCCGTACCGCCCTTGGCAAGCGGGAACAAAGCGTCGATGACACGCTGACCGGTGATCATCGGCTCCTTCGGCGGCAGTTTCTTCGCATAGGAACGCGCCACGCGCACCGGCCATTTTTGCATCAGACCGACTTCGGTCTTTTTCCCGTCGTCGGATACCACGGTGCAGACCGGTTCCGTCACCGTATAATCACCCTCGGCGATCTTCCCGATCTTACCGGAGACTTTCGCGGGCACCATGACCTTATGCAGAATCAGTTCGGTCTCCTGAACCGTACCGATCACGTCCCCGCCGCAGACGGCGTCACCCTCGGCGACCGTGGGAACGAAGTGCCACTTTTTCTCCCGGTCAAGAGCCGGTTCGTCAATGCCTTTCGTAATATTGGAGCCCGCTTTGAGCCGCATGACTTCCAGCGGACGCTGAATGCCATCGTAAATGTTGGTCACCAGTCCCGGGCCGAGTTCCACGGAAAGCGGTTCGCCCGTAGAGACCACCGTGTCTCCGCAACCGATACCGGCCGTCTCCTCATAGACCTGAATGGAAGCACGGTCGCCGTGCATTTCGATGATCTCCCCGATCAAACGGTTTTCTCCGACGCGCACCACGTCGAACATATTGGCCTCTCTCATGCCCTCGGCAATAATCAGAGGACCGGAGACCTTCACGATTTTTCCCTGTATCATGTTAACCCTCTCTGTGATGAATTTGCTTTATTGCCCGTCCGGAGCGAAAAGCGGAAAGATTCCGCAAAGGTGCCTTTTCGGGCGGGTTCGGATGATTCCTGTCAGGCTATTCCTCGCGGAACAGGATATCCGCGCCGACGGCGCGTTCCACGCTCTTTTTGATATTGCCCAACCCGAGCCCGAGCGTGCCCGCTCTTGACGGAAGCGGGATGATGGCCGGCAGGGGATCATCTTTATACTTGGCGATGTCTTCGGAAAGTGCTTCGGCCAGTTCCTCGGTCAGATAGATCACCGCGTACTCCTCTTTGACAAGCCGGTGAAGGTGTCTTGCCGCTTCCTCCGCGCTTTCTGTCGGAAAGACGGAAAAGCCGACTGCCATAAACCCTAACACACTGTCCCGATCGCCTATGACTGCAATCTTATACATGAAATTCCTCGCATTCCACCGTTAAACGGTCAGCCGTTCCCGCGTCTTTCGCGGGGATTCGCCGGCCTGCTTTGCGGCCAGTATCACGCGGAGATTCCGGATCTCCTTTTCTTTTTGCGCCAGATACCCGATGGCGGCACCCGCGCCGAACGCCGACATCCGGATGCGGTCAAGAAGCGACCACATCACGGCGTCCAACTTTCCCGAAAGAGCGGAAAAACTCATCTCTCCGGAAGAAAACGCCGTTCCGTATGCCGTTTTGGCGGCGGCTTCCGCAAAAGCCGTCTCGCCGTCGTCCAGTACGGAGAAGAAAGAGAGCGGAAGCGTACCACCCGGCACAAAAGCATCCGCCATAAATGCGGCTCCGCGTCCCATGGCTAAAATCCGCGCGGCAGACAGGAGATTGACCGAATCGGCACGGATGGCCAGATACCGGACGAACTCTTCGGACCCGCTTTTGTCCGCGGCCGCTTTCATATCGGCAAAACAAGCCGCGTCGAGGATCAGATCGATCTGCTGGGGGTCGCCCGTTTTATCATACGCCTCGATGGCGGCGGGAGCCGCCTCTGCCATCTTTTCCGGAAAAACGGAGAAATCCCGGGCGCTGACCGCCTTTTCAATCTGTTCGGGCGGGAGCACGGACAGGGGAGTCGCCAGTTCCGGATAGGAAAATTCGGTGCGCCGCTCGCATTTGATCGCCAGTTTTAGGTTCTGATTGTCGTAGGGAATCCGCATGGCGCGGAAAACGGGATTGCCCGGAAGCATGTCCGAAACGTCCGTGTAAGCCCGGAGCAGTTCGGCTTCCAGAAACTCTTCCGTCGGAAGTGTCTCGCTTCCCTTGCCGTATCCGAATTCCGAGAGCATCTTCCGGATGCCCGTCTCATCGGGGGCGTCTAAAAGCCGCTCAAACTTATCCCGCGCCAGAAGCCCGTTTTCCAGAGCATGGACACGGGCACTGGCGAATACGTAATTCTGTTCATGTTTCGTAGCCAAAACTCTTCCTCCGAAATCCCGTTACGCGCCGAAAAGAACCGATGCCACGGCGGCTGTCAGTTCCTCTTTGCGCGATCCGATCAATTTATCCGGGGTACAGGGAGACTCGATCTCCCCGGTTTTCAGAAGAAAGCCGGCCGGCATCTTTGCGCTTGTTTCCACGTGTGCAACGGCTTTTTTAGCCTTCGCGCCGGCAAACGCGATCAGATCGTCCGCCGTGCAAGGAGCCTTTTCCGGCACGACCAGCGTACAGGAAGCCCCGGCAAACTCCTTTTCGGCGACAAGTTCGGCGAGATACCCCCCCATGATCGTCCGATAGGTGTCCGCGTCCATATCCGCAAAAGAAGCGATGGCACGGGCAAATGCTTCGTCGATCAGTTCCCGTTTGGCTCCGAGAAGCCGGTCGCGGGCGGCGGTCACACCGCTCTGAGCGGCGCGCGCTTCGATTTCGCTCCGTTCCGCCGCGGCTTTTTTCTCCGCTTCCGCCCGGATGTCCCGGATGCGGGCGTCGGTCTTTTCCCGCAGAGCATTCAATTTCTCTTCATGCTCCGCCCGGATGGCCGCCTCGGTCGCCGCCGCATCTTCTTCGATGCGGGCAATGATTTTTTCAATACCGTTCATGGTTTTTCCCTTTTTAGAACGTCAGAACGAGCAGGATGGAGATGAGGAACGCGAGAATGGCGTACATTTCGACAAGTGCTGCGGAAATGATGGCCTTACCGACGGCCTCGGGACGTTTGGCCACGACGCTGATACCGGCCGTTGCCACTCTGGCCTGTTTGAGGGCGGAGATCCAACCCACAACGGCGATCGGCAGGCAGGCGACGAGCAGATACATACCGTCCATCAGAGACAACTGCGTGATGTTGCCGGACAGGGCGTTGAGTTTCAAAAATACGACAAGGAACGAAATCACGAATCCGTAAATACCCTGCGTAGCCGGAAGAGCCTGCAAAATCAGGCAGGAACCGAATTTTTCGGGAGCTTCGGTCAGAACGCCGGCAGAAGCCTCGGAAACCATGCCGACGCCGCGGGCGGAGCCGATACCGGAACCGATGACGGCGAGTGCCGCGCCGAGCAGGGCTAAATTAGTGCCGTTGAAAATGGAAGAAAAGAGTTCGTTCATAGTTTTATATTTCCTTTCAAAAACTTTTTTACTGATCGAGCTGTGTATATTTGACAGCCGGGGAAAGCGGACGGAATTCTCTGCCGCCGCTCTCGAAGAATTTGCCGAAGAATTCGATATATTGCAGACGCGCCGCATGGACGAAACCGCCCAGCACGCCGAGTGCCAGATTCAGAACGTGTCCGAAGACGAACACCAGCGGGAACAGGATGATCGTAAGCGGACTTCTGCCGCCGATCGTCGAGAGGATGTTGAACACCTGCGCGATGACGGCCGAGGAGAGGCCGAGCGCCAGAATGCGGGAGTAGGACAGAATATCAGACATATAACTGACCAGATCGTACATTCCGAGAACACCCGAGAAAAATTTGAGGAAGATATTTTTCTTGTCGCGGCCATGGGTGCAGACGATCATCGCCACGCCGATGAGAGCCACGATGAGACCGGCTTTTCCGACAAGGAAGTAGAGACCGGCACCGCCGAAGATCACAAACCAACTGCCCACGTCGAAGATCGCGGAAAAGACTTCCCCGTTCTTCCAGAGCATGTACATTTTGATACCAAGCCCCAACAGCAGGTGGACGACACCGAGCGCGAGCGACAGGATGAAGAACGTGATCGGATCCTCGATCGGGTTGAACAGAACGGGAGCGATCGCAAAATCTTTTTCAAAAAGTTCTTTCGCAATCACCGTAGGAGCATCGCCGAAGTAGCCTCCGAACAGGACGCCCCCCACCATTCCGGCCACGCCGCTGATGGCAAACATCTGCATAAACTTCTTCATCGTTCCGGTGGCGCGCATCAATTTCATCAAAACGAGGCATCCGACCGTGAGTACAAGGCCGTAACCGACGTCCGCGTTCATCAGGCCGAAGAAGATCGAGAAGAACACCGCAGACCAGAACGTCGGATCAAACGTGCCGTATTTCGGATAGGAATAGAGGCCTACCATCGCCTCAAAAGGAGAGGCGAATCGGTTATTTTGCAACTGAACGGGTACGTCGTCCGTCTCCTCGGGATCGGAGAACTCATACGCGCA
>JAGHUY010000366.1 GCA_018064545.1 Candidatus Apopatosoma intestinale
TCCCCTCTGTCAGAAGCAAAGCCGGAACCGTCTCCTGCAAAACCGCGTCAGGCGTGGACACGAGGATCGGACAACGCCCGCCTTTCAACTCCGAAAGAGCATAGATTCGCTCGTATTCCGCGTCATGAGAAGAAATAATATTGTAGTAAACCGGGTCGCGGACCGGGTAGAATAACGCCGTCACGTCATAGTGGGAAAGTGCCGTGATCACCCGCCGCGCCGTCTTTTCCTCCGGTACGAGAATCAGGGCGGGGATGTGGCGATTCCGGGAAACGAAAGCAGCGAGGAAAGCCTCCTCGGCCCCCTCGCAAAGTCCCGTTATCATGACCGGCAGACGTCTGGGTAATGCCCTTGCGTTCTGCCAGTTTTTCTCGATCTGCCCGTATTCCCTTTCCGCGGCAAACCGTTCGAGAATTCCGTTAATAGTTTTCTCCTAACCGTTGTATCTGCTCATGGCTTCTTCCGTTTTTCCATCAAGAAGAAGCGTCACGGCACCGCAGACGTCGTCCAGTCGCTCATCAATGGCTTTCCGGTCTGCCGGCGGAATTTTGCCAAGCACCCAGTCCGCCAGATCGTATTCGCGGTTCGGCCGTTCGCCGACGCCGATTTTAACACGGGGAATCTCCTCGCTTCCGAGACACCCGATGATACTGCGAAGACCTCTCTGCCCGCCGTCCGATCCCCTGCGGCGCACCCGGATTTTTCCCGGAGCGAGAGAAATATCGTCGCAGAGAATGATGACATGATCAAGCGGAATTTTATAAAAAGAGGCCGCTTCGGACACCGCGACACCGGAGCCGTTCATCATGGTCTGCGGCTTCATAAGGAGAACGGATTTTCCCCCGATTTCTCCTCGTCCGATCAGCGCGTGAAATTTGGCATTCGTAATCGAAACTCCGAGTGACTCCGCCAGATGGTCGATGGCGATAAAACCAGCGTTGTGCCGGGTCTCCGCGTACTCCCTGCCCGGATTGCCGAGCCCGACCACCAGATAGGCCGGAGCCGTGCCGGAACCCGATTTTTTAAAAAGATTCAAAACAGACATATCGTTTTCTCCGCAACGCACAAAGCGGAAAGATCAAAAGACCTCCCCGTCGTGGCTCATTTTTTCTTTATTCTACATCGGAATCCCCCTGTTTGCAAGGGGAAAGAGAAAAAAACAGGAAAAAGTAGAAAAAATTTCATTTTTTTTCGGAAAGGTATGGATATTTGAAAATCAGTGTGCTATAATCTCTATCGTATGGATTATTATAATCTAAAAACACTACGGAGGTACAAAACACATGGCAAAAAAGTATTGCTACCTTTTCTCCGAGGGTAACGCCAATATGCGCGAACTCCTCGGCGGTAAAGGCGCCAATCTCGCAGAGATGACCAACATCGGTCTTCCTGTTCCCCAGGGCTTCACCATCACGACGGAAGCCTGCCCCCAGTACTACGAAGACGACCGCAGGATCAACGAGTCGATCATGGCGGAAGTCATGGAGTACGTAGAAAAGATGGAAAAAATGAACGGCAAGAAGTTCGGCGATCTGAAAAACCCGCTTCTCGTTTCCGTCCGTTCCGGCGCCCGAGCATCCATACCCGGCATGATGGACACCATTCCGAACCTCGGTCTGAATGACGAAGTCGTAGCCGCCATGATCGCCGGCAACCCCGATCCTAAGTTTGAGCGTTTCGTATACGACTCTTACAGACGGTTCATCCAGATGTTCTCCGCCGTCGTCATGGAAGTCGGCAAGAAGTATTTTGAGGCTCTCATTGATAAGATGAAAGAGGAAAAGGGCGTGAAGTTCGACGTCGATCTGAATGCCGCCGACCTCAAATCCCTCGCCAACCAGTTCAAAGCCGAATATAAGAAACAACTCGGCAAGGACTTCCCCTCCGATCCTGTTGAACAGCTGAAGCTGGCCATCGAAGCCGTGTTCCGCAGCTGGGACACCCCGCGTGCCAACGTGTACCGTCGTGACAACGATATCCCGTATTCTTGGGGTACTGCCGTCAACGTGATGCCGATGGTATTCGGTAACCTGAATGATAACTCCGGTACGGGCGTTGCCTTTACCCGTGACCCCGCCACCGGCGAAAAGAAGCTGATGGGCGAGTTCCTGTTCAACGCTCAGGGCGAAGACGTGGTAGCCGGTGTCCGTACACCGATGCCCATCGCTCAGATGGCTGACAAGTTCCCGCAGGCCTATGCCGATTTCGTTAAGGTTTGCGGCATCCTCGAAGAGCACTATCGCGATATGCAGGATATGGAGTTCACCGTAGAAAACGGCAAGCTCTATATGCTCCAATGCCGTAACGGCAAGAGAACCGCTCAGGCCGCATTGAAGATCGCTTGCGATCTCGTTGATGAAGGCATGATCGACGAAAAGAAAGCCGTTATGATGATCGATCCCCGTAACCTCGATACCCTGCTCCATCCGCAGTTCGATACCAAGGCTTTGAAGGCGGCTACGCCTCTCGGCAAGGGCCTCGGTGCTTCCCCCGGTGCCGCTTGCGGTCAGATCGTATTCACGGCTGACGATGCGGAAGCATGGAAGAAAGCCGGCAAGAAGGTCGTTCTCGTTCGTCTGGAGACCTCTCCGGAAGACATCACCGGCATGAAGGCCGCTCAGGGCATCCTGACGGTTCGCGGCGGTATGACTTCTCACGCGGCTGTTGTTGCCCGCGGTATGGGTACCTGCTGTGTATCCGGTTGCGGCAACATCGCCATGGATGAAGAAAACAAGACGTTCACCCTCGGTGGCAAGACCTTCCATGAGGGCGACATGATCTCCATCGACGGTACCACCGGTAACATCTACGGCGAAGCCATCGCTACCGTAGACGCCACCATCGGCGGCGACTTCGGCCGCATCATGGCATGGGCCGACAAGTACAGAAAACTGCAGGTTCGCACCAACGCCGATACGCCCAGAGATGCTAAAAAGGCCCGTGAACTCGGTGCCGAGGGTATCGGTCTGTGCCGTACCGAGCATATGTTCTTCGATCCCGAAAGAATCGCCGCGTTCCGCGAGATGATCTGCGCAGACACCGTTGCAGAAAGAGAAGCAGCTCTTGCCAAGATCCTGCCCTATCAGCAGAGCGACTTTGAAGCCCTCTATGAGGCTCTCGAAGGTACTCCCGTTACCATCCGTTTCCTCGATCCGCCTCTCCATGAGTTCGTTCCGTCCGAAGAGAGAGAAATCGAACTGCTGGCGAAAGCTCAGAAGAAGACCGTTGCCGAGAGCAAGGACATCATCTCTTCTCTGCACGAGTCCAACCCGATGATGGGTCACCGTGGTTGCCGTCTGGCCGTCACCTATCCGGAAATCGCCGCTATGCAGACCAGAGCCGTGATCCGCGCCGCCATCAATACCCAGAAGAAACATGCCGACTGGAACGTCGTTCCGGAAATCATGATCCCGCTGGTCGGCGAAGTCAAGGAACTGAAATACGTCAAGGATACCGTTGTCAAGGTCGCCGATGAAGAAATCGCCGCTGCCGGCGCTTCCCTGAAATACGAGGTCGGCACCATGATCGAGATCCCGCGTGCCGCTCTGACCGCTGACGATATCGCCAAGGAAGCCGAATTCTTCTGCTTCGGTACCAACGACCTGACGCAGATGACCTACGGTTTCAGCCGTGACGACGCCGGCAAGTTCCTCGGCGCTTACTACGATGCCAAGATTTTTGAGAGCGATCCGTTCGCCAAACTCGACCAGATCGGCGTCGGCAAGTTGATGAAGATGGCCGTTACCATGGGTCGCGAAGTTCGTCCCACGATGCACGTCGGCATCTGCGGTGAGCACGGTGGTGACCCCACGTCCGTAGAGTTCTGCCACAAGATCGGCCTCTCCTACGTTTCCTGCTCTCCGTTCCGTGTTCCGATCGCCCGCCTTGCCGCCGCTCAGGCCGCGATCAAGGACGCTCAGTAATCGGATAAGCAAGCCCCACTCAAAAAGCGGGGAGATCGCATAATTAAACTCCCCGTATCCGAAAAGGTACGGGGAGTTTTCAATCATGATTGAAAAAATGAACCTTTCTCTCATTTTTTGCGACTGTATATTTGAAAGCGCTTTCCATTTCAAATAAAGGTGGTGATGATATGAGTGATTTTGAAATGCTTCTTGATGAGCACAGAAAACCGGTCGAGCGATTTGTAAAGTACAGGATTTCTTCTGATTTCGATGCAGAGGATATCTTGCAGGAGATTTTTCTGGCGGCATATACGAATTTTGATAAGTTGGCCGACAGATCAAATTTCAAGGTTTGGATTCTCGGCATCGCCCGGCATAAATGTAATGATTATTACCGTAAAAAAGGGCAAAAAGCAGAGGTTTCCATGGATGAAATGGGAGAACCCGCCTGCATTTGCGGCAGAACGGGTTTGACGAAAAGCAATCCCGTTCGGGATACGATTCTGCTGCTTTCAAAAAAAGATCGGGAGATATTGTACCTATCTTACTATCATGAACTCCCGCAGTCCAAAATAGCTGAAATGCTGAAAATCCCCGTCGGCACGGTGAAAAGCCGTTTGTATGCGGCAAAGAAACATTTCAGAGAAAAATACCCCTATCCACCCGAGACGAAAGGAGTCAATATCAATATGCTTAACAAATTACCATTCACGATGCCGGAATACCGTATCATTCCAACGGATCAAAAACCGTTTTCTGTGAAATGGGAGGAATTTTGGGGGCTGTTTATCGTGCCAAAGCCCGGCGAAAAAGTGCAATGGGGGAGCTACGATGCCGCCGCCCGTACCCTTTGCGAATGCAGTTCTTTGGAGGTCACAACCCGTGCAGAGATCCACGGTGTCCCCGGTGTTGAGATCCGGGAAACGCGGAAAGATGAATCCGGAAAAAGCCAAACGTTCCGGTATATTGTCCAGCTCACGGATACGCATTGCCGTATGCTGGCGGAAGAATACGAACGGGAGGGCGTTCGCAAAACTCTGACGTTTTTAGACGGCGACGATTTTCTGGAAGACTGGGGATATGGCGACAATAACAGCGGTAAAGAAACCAATATCGCTCCCAAAGGCATGATTCGGGTAAACGAAGACGGGCTCTGCGCAGAAAATACAAATCAACTCTTTGATATCGTAGGACGCTACACGATTCGGATTGGCGGTGCTGTATATGATACGGTGCGGCTCGTCTGTCTGGATTCCTATCAAGGGGAATCCGTCATGACCGAGCACTATCTGGATCAAAACGGACGAACCGTACTGTGGCGTCGTTTCAACCGTGACGATTGGAAAATAAAAGCGCACGGAAACAAAAAATGGTCAGAGCTTCTGCCCGAAAACGAAATCATACGGATCGACGGTCAGAACTACGTGCATTGGTATGATTGCATAACCGACTATATTCTGTAAAAAAGTCCTCTTTAATCCCCTCCGCTTCCCGAACCGTTCCGGCTTTGTTTGCCTCCCACCGGGAGGGAGGTGTCACGCCAAGCGTGACGGAAGGAGCCCGCGTAAACCGGAACTCTGTGCTTGTTTTCCCTCGCGCTCTCCCTCAGTCGCCATCCGGCGCCAGCTCCCTCCCAGAGGGAGCCTATGCCTCTGCCATCTTTTTCCCAACCGCCCGCTCCCCCAACACATCATATATGAAAGGAAAAGCCCATGTGTACCGCCATCGCCTACAAGGGGAACGATCTCCTTTACGGCTTCAATCTCGATATCGATCCCGCCGTGTGGCACTATTCCCTGCACAAGACCGGCTCGCTCTTTGCCGTCGGTATCACCGTAGGAAAAACGGCCTACTACGTTCACGGGGTAAACCGCGACGGCCATTTCGGAAACGTACCGTATGCTAACGGTGAGCAATTTCCCATTCCGCACGGAGCAAAACAGGAGCGAATCGATCTGATGAGCGATCGGTACGTCCGCGGCAAATACTCGTTTGCCGATATCGAGAATATCCTGCGCACCAAGACTGTCTGTAACATCCCGGCAGCAACGATGCATTCGCTGATCGGTAACGGAAACGGCGATCTTCTGATCGTTGAGCCGGGATACGGCTATCAAAAGGTAGAGGAGCACTTTGCCGTGCTGACCAACTTCCCGGTGCTGACGGAACTTGCCGACTGCTCGAACCCGTTTTACGGCAAAGACCGCTATGATACCGCCGTTTCCGTTCTGTCAAAGGCGTCGCCCGATTTTTCGGCAGAAGACGCGTTGCGCCTCCTGTATGATACCCGGCAGGAAGGACAGTGGGCCACCCGCGTCTCGTTCGTCTGGTCGCGTAACCGGAATACCGTTTTCTACTTTCTGAACGGCGATATTTCCAAAATCGAAACACATTCCTTTCTATAATAAGGAAAAGACGGACAAAACAAAGCAAGAGCGGACAGGACAAGACGTTCCCGATCTGATACAATACAAATAACGGCAGAAAAGGAGTGAGCAAAATGGAATGGACGGTTTGTCTGAAAGAGGCCATTGCGTATATGGAACGAAATCTGGAAAGTGAACTCGATATCGGCGCCGTGGCGAGCCACGTTTCGGTTTCCGCGTTCTATCTGCAAAAGGGATTTCAGATTCTCACCGGCTATTCGATGGGCGAATACATTCGCTCGCGTCGGCTCTATGAGGCGGCTTTGCTACTCATAAAGAGTGATGAAAAGATCATCGACGTCGCCGCGCGTTACGGCTACGATTCGCCGGAGAGTTTTACCAAGGCGTTTTCGCGGTTTCACGGAGCAACGCCGAGTGCCGTGCGGCACGATCCCACGCTCATCCGTCGTTTTCTGCCGCTGAATCTCGGAATCGAAATATCAGGAGGAAACAAAATGGATTACGTTGTCAGCCCCATGTGGGGATTCAAGGTCATCGGATTCGAGCGCGTTTTCACGTATGAGAACGCCTATGCGGAGATCCCAAAGTTTTGGGATGAAATCTGCGAAAAATACTGCAACCACACGATCTATGCGGGTCTTGCCCCGTCCTGTCCCGAAGAACACGCCATCATCGACAACTGCATCGGCGAATACGGCGTCTGTATCGACGATATCGGGGATGGCCGCTTCCGCTATCTGATCGCCGGCAAATATACAGGCGGCGCGGTGCCGGAGGGCATGACGCTGTACGAACTGCCGCAGGGCGAGTGGGCGAAGTTCCGTTGCACCGGCCCGATGCCGGACGCTTTGCAGTCATTAAACACGGAAATTTTTAAGCATTGGCTGCCCGGCAATCCCGATTTTGAAATGGTCGGTTCCTGTAACCTCGAATGGTATTCCTGCGACGGCGAAAAGACCGACGCCGACTACCAAAGCGGTATCTGGATTCCCGTTAAGAGAAAAGAGAAGGATGCGTAAAGCGTCCTTCTCTTTTCTCTTAACCATTAAAAACGGAAATACAGAAACGGGTTATACGATCCGTCCACGAGATACGCCGTACTGACGATCAGCAGAACGAGCGCGAGCACGCGGTAACAAACCGAAAGCGGAATCTGCGTCTTTTCCCAACGCCGGGAAAGTGCCGCAAACGCCTTTGGCTGCAGGGGGGTTGCCAGTAAGAGGGCAAGCAGAGCCACTACGGCGTAATTTCCGAGCTAATACGTGGCGAGCGTATTGGAGAACCCGACGGTGCCGACGCCGAAGAGCGCACCGACCCGTTCGAGAATGTCCGCAAAATCGGACGAGTCAAAAATTTCAAATCCGATCACGGTGATAAAGACAAAGTAAACGCGGGAAAGCACGTGGGAGCGTTCCAGCCACTTCCCGTACAGATATTTTTCGCAAACGATCAGAACGCCGTACCAAAGCCCCCACAAAATAAAGTGATATTCCGCGCCGTGCCAAAGGCCGGTCACCATCCACACGACGAGCAGATTGAGGATATGCCGCGCGGGACCCACTCTGCTTCCGCCCATCGGGAAATAGAGATAATCCCGGAACCACGTGCCGAGCGTCATATGCCAACGTCGCCAAAACTCCGTCGCGCTGTGCGACACGAACGGATAGTGGAAGTTTTCCGGAAAATGGAAACCCAGCATCCGGCCGAGGCCGATCGCCATATCCGAATAACCGGAAAAGTCAAAATAAATTTGCAGAGGGCTGACAAGACCGCAGAACCAAGCGAGCAAAACCGTCTTTTCCGTAGCCCCCGTATAGACCTTGGCCAGTTCCGCGAGCGTATTGGCGATCAGCACTTTTTTACCGAGTCCAAAGCAGAAACGGCGGATGCCCTCCGTCCAGTCGTCGAGTGTCACACGACGTCCGCGCAGTTCCTCGGCAACCGTCTCATACCGCACGATGGGGCCTGCGATCAGTTGTGGGAATATCGTCACGTAGGCGGCGAAATCGAGAAAATTCCGCTCTGCTTTCACGTTCCCGCGATACACGTCGATCGTGTAGCTCATCGTCTGGAACGTATAGAAGCTGATGCCGATCGGCAACGCCACGTGGAGAAGCGAAGCTCCGGCACCGGTGACGGCGTTGAAGCTCCGAATGAACAGATCGGCATACTTGAAATACCCGAGTAGCGAGAGATTGAAGGCGAGCGAACATCCGAGGAAAAACCGCGTTAGATGCTTTTTTTCACGGAATCGCTCGATGCCGAGCGAGCAGAAATAGTCGCAGAGCGACGACGCGATCATGATCCAAACGAGTTCCTGCTCTCCCACGTAATAAAACGCTAAACTGAATAAGAGCAGAACGGCATTTTTCGCCTTGCCCGGCAAAACGGTATGCAGGATCAGAACGAGCGGTAAGAACAGGTACAAAAAACTAAGACTTGAGAAAACCATCGTCTCACCTCATTCCGTAAACAGCGTATCGGCGGAATCCACCGTCGAAATGCTGTAAGCAAACAGAACGTCCGTGCCGTCGGTCAGCGGGACAAGGGAGAACATTCCGGCAAGCGACATATAGCGGGCGTCGTATATCACGATACGGTCGTAACCCGCAAGAAGCAACGGCGCAAGGCTTCTCCCGAAAGAATCGGAAAACAGTGCCAGCGTCCTGCCGCTTTCGGTGAGCGGATTTTCGAGCACCGTCACCGTGCAAAGCCCGCCGAGATAGATGTCGTATGGATCCTCTGCCGTCATCTTTTCGGGCACATAGATGCTTCCCTCTTCCAGTCCCGTGGAATTGCGGTTGGCGCGCCATACCGTCGCCCCATCGATGATCCCGGAGTGAACCGTCGTGATGCTGTCCGGTTCGAGCGGGAGTGCCGATTGCCCGTAATAAACGCCGTAAAACGGAGAGAGCGGATCGGAAAACGTGACCGCTCCGTTCTTCTCTGCCCCCAGCCCTGTGAGAAGCGCATCCGCGACACTGGCGATGTTTTCCTGTTTCCAATGGGTATCCGTGCGGTAATAGTCGTCAAGAGAAAGCAGATTGAAAATATCAACGTACTTTCCCGGCGCCTCCTCCGATAACCGATTCCGGAGCGCGTCGTAATCCACCGTCGGATAGCCGATCTCCTCCCGGATAAAAGCCATCTTGTCGGGGATCAGCGTGGTATA
>JAGHUY010000367.1 GCA_018064545.1 Candidatus Apopatosoma intestinale
CTTTCGCACGAGGCGGGCAAGGCGGCCATCATCCTCGTCAACAAGTGGGACACCGTTGAAAATGACAACGGATCGGTCAAAAAATTCACCGACGACATCCGCGACGCGCTCTCCTATATGCCCTATGCGCCGATCCTCTTCATCTCCGCCAAAACGGGGCAGAGAGTCGATAAGATTTTTGAGCACATCAATTACGTGCACAATCAGTCCACTATGCGGATTTCCACCGGAATGCTCAACGACGTGCTGACCGACGCGGTCTCGCGCGTTCAGCCTCCGACGGACAAGGGCAGACGGCTGAAAATCTACTATATGACGCAGATTTCCGTGGCTCCGCCGACGTTTGTCATCTTCTGCAACGACGCGGAACTGTTCCACTTCTCCTATCAGCGGTATATCGAAAACAAACTGCGTGAGGTCTTCGGGTTCTCCGGAACGCCGATCCGTCTTGTGATCCGGCAAAAAGGCGATACGCCGTATATGGAGGGTTAGCCCATGAGGGAACTGATCATAAATGGGCTTTTCCTCCTTGACGGCGGAGTTTCTCTCGTTCTGGCCATCCTCGGCGGCATCATTTTCTCCTATCTGCTCGGCAGTGTCAATTTTTCGATCCTGCTGACGCGCATGGCGGGGAAACCCGACATCCGAACGTTCGGCAGCGGCAACGCCGGGGCGACCAATATGCTCCGCACCTACGGCAAAAAACTGGCGATTCTGACGCTGTTTCTCGATATGGTCAAAGGAGCGGCGGCCGCTTTTCTCGGCCTCGTTCTCTTACCCATGGATGATTTTGCTTACGTCTGCGTCTTTTTCTGTCTTCTCGGGCACGCCTACCCGTGCTATTTCGGATTTCGCGGCGGCAAGGCTGTGGCCACCTCGTTCGGTGCCATCCTTGTGCTGAATCCCATCGTCGGGATTTTGCTCGTCATCGTGTTCTTCCTCGTCGCCATGATGAGCCATTACGTCTCGGTGGCCTCGATGCTGAGTCTGCTCCTGTTCCCGCTTCTCAATCAGAAAATCCCGTTTTACAGCGCACCCCCGTTCTTTGTCGTCAAGATGATCATCTCCGTGCTGATCCCGGCACTTGTCATTTTCCTTCACAGAAAGAATATTGTTCGTCTGCTTCACGGGGAAGAAGTCAAAATGGAATCATAATAGCCAAAAGACCTCCGATTTCGGGTATACCCGTTTTCGGGGGTCTTTTTTACGATTACTCACAGAAAAGCCGAAAAAACATACCTTATATTGAGGTGATTTTCGGTGGAATGTACGGTCAGACGCCAAAAACGGATCGGCAGACGGATTCTGTTCTTCTTTGTCATTCTGCTGTGCGTTCTTCTCATGCTGGTCGCCTATATCGATAACAAACTGGACCCGCTTGTCATGCTACTGGCAGAGGCGCAGGCGAAGAACCGGATCAGCGGGATCATCAACGACGCGACCGAACGTGCGCTTTCGGAAGAAAGCATCTCGTATGAAGACTTGGTGCAGATTCGTTATGGGGAGGACGGAACAATCACCTCTCTTTCGGCCGATTCGCTTACCATGACGAAACTCCGCACGAAAATCACGGAGGCTATTCTGCAGGATTTCCGCGATCTTGCCGGGTTTACGGTTGTGGTATCGTTCAGCAACATCCTCGACGACGAGGTGATCTTCGGGCGGTTTCCCGACTTGCAGATGCCGGCCTCGATCGACCCGGCCAGTGCCGTGGAAAGCAGGCTCAAAAGCGAGTTTCTCTCGGCCGGAATCAATCAGACGCTTCACCGCATCACGGCGGAAATCACCGCTCACGTCTGTGTGCTGACGCTGATCTCCAATCTGACGTTCGACATGATCGCCGAGGTCTCACTCGCGGAAACGCTCATCGTCGGCGACGTTCCCTCGGCCTATTTTTCATAATTATACAGAAGTATAATACAATTATACAAGCGTATAATAAAGAGGAAATCCCTTGCGCTGCAAGGGATTTCCTCTTATATTCCGGTGAGATCAAACGGCGGGATAAAACTCTCCTCGGCGGCTTCACCCTCCTGCATATAGGCGTTCGTGATGCCCTCGTCTACGGCAAAACGGATGATTTCGTCGTATTCCGCTTCCGTCAGTTTGCGGGCAAGTTCCGGAAACGGCACGTCCGGCATCGGGGTGTACTGGCTCATGATCGAGAGCACGACCGTGTCGCCGTATGTCCTGTGCAGATAGCGCAGAACGCTCTTGGAGTCGAGCAGTCCGCCGGGGAGTACCAGATGGCGGACGACGGTACCGCGCTTCATCATGCCGTCCTCCCCGTAGACGGGCGCGCCGGTCTGTCGCACCATTTCGGCGACGGCTTTTTTGGCGACCTCGGGGTAATCGGCGGCGTGACTGTACTTTTCGGCACGGGCTTTTGACATATATTTGAAGTCGGGCAGATAGATGTCCACAAGCCCGTCCAGCCGCCGGAGCGTCTCGACGATCTCGTAACCGCCGCAGTTATAGACGATGGGAAGTTCCAGTCCTGCCTCTTTGGCTTTTTGCAGAACCGGGATCAGTTGCCCGGCAAAATGGGTGGGTGTGACGAGATTGATATTGTGGACGCCTTTTTCTTTCAGTTCAAAGAAAATTTCAACCAGTCGGTCAGGGGAGATGATTTTTCCGGCTTTACCGCGGGAAATCTCCTTATTCTGGCAATAGACGCACCGGAGATTGCACCCGACGAAAAAGACCGTGCCGGAACCGCACTCGCCGGAGAGACAGGGTTCCTCCCAATAGTGCGGGGCGGCACGGGAGACGCGGATTTCGCTTGTTTGCAGACAATAGCCGACGGCCTTTTCCCGATCGACACCGCAGGCACGCGGGCAGGCGGCGCAGAGCGAGCAGACAGGCTCTTCGGCGCTCATGATTTTTTCTCCCGACCGCTCTTTTTCCCGCCGGCTTCTTCGGGATGTTCGACGGCGGCGCGGGCTTTTTTCTCTCTCGCGTCCATCGCGGCACCGAGGCAGACGCCGAGACCCATGCCGATGCTGATACCTATGGCGAGATTATCGAAAAGAATCTAAATCGAACTGCCGAGGCAGAGACCGAACGCGCGATATAAACTCAAATACGCCGGATCGGGT
>JAGHUY010000228.1 GCA_018064545.1 Candidatus Apopatosoma intestinale
CTCTTGAAAATGGTCGGTATGGTCGGCAAGTATTTTGACCGCCGTATCGCCGGCATGAGACAATAGATGAGACGGTTTTTTGAGTCGCTTGCCGCGCGGAGTTCTCTTAGCGGTAAGTCTTTTCTCGACGCCGTCGAATCCCTGTTTTTCCTCTTCTTTACCGGTGCGGTGATCGGTTTTGTCTACGAAGTTCTGTATACCCGTCTGATTCACGGGTATTGGGCTTATCGCGGGACGTTCTGGGGGCCGTATCTGCCTCTCTACGGGGTGGGTGCGCTTCTGCTTTACGCTCTCTTTCACCGTCTCGTCCGGATTCCGCCGCTCGTGTTTCTGCTGTCGGGGCTGACTACGGGCTTACTCGAATACGGCTCCGGCCGCGTTCTTCTTCTGATGACGGGCAAAAAGTATTGGAATTACAGCCGGTATTCTGTCGTTTTCGACCGCTATGGCTTTGTCAGTCTGCGTTCTGTTCTGATCTTTGCCGTCGGTGCCATGCTCCTTTTGTATGCCATCGTTCCGTTGCTGCTTCCGGCTTTGGAAAAGGCCAAACCGAAGACGCGGCATATTCTTTTCGGAATACTTGCCGCCATCTTTCTCTGTGATGCCGTTCTCACTCTGCTGATCCCCAATACTCTCGGACAAGTCGCCGGATAAATCAAAAACTCCGCCCGTTCGGCCACCTGCGATAAAGCAGGTAGTCTGAGCGGGCGCCCTTGAAGAACGAGAAACGGTATGACCGGGAAACCGGTTATGCCGTTTTCTCGTTGTTTTGTTTATGATGGGACACAGGTTCTGCTTTTTCGGCTTTTGCCGTGGTGGAATCCTTGCCCTGTTTTTGTTTGTTGTTTTCCATACTCTCTTGGTAAAGCCGTTCCATTTCGTCCGGGTTGGGGATATGGACAAGCCCCACACCGCGATAGTAGATGTCGAGTTCTTGGTGGCGGCGCTTGTCCTTTCGGTAAGGTTCATGCACCACGACCTTGGAAATGAACTGATGCACGAGTTCCGGCGTGAGTTCCTGTACGTCCGTGACCGCCTTGACCTGCGCGATAAACTTTTCAAGTCCGTCCGTTTCCTCTTTGCCTTTGGCGAGGTCGGCTTTCAGCGCTTCGACCAATTGCTTTTTCTCGGCTTGTTCGATTTCATAGGACTTGCTCATCTGTTCATATCGCTCATTCGACAGTTTCCCGGAAACGTTATCCTCGTAAGTGCGGATAAAGAGAGCATCAAGTTCTTTGATCCTCTTTTCGGTCAGCTCCAGTTCGCGGCGCTTGCGGGCAAGCTCCTTTCGGCTGTCGTCAATGGATTTTTCCTGCATCTGTCTGACGAAGATGACCTCAAACAGTTTGACGTAGGAAAACACCCGGCGCATACTTTCAAGGACAGCCTGTTGCACGAAAACGTCTCTTATGAAATGTCCTGTACAAGCGCCTTTCGTCTTTCTCGCGCTGGAGCAGGTAAACCAGTTTTGCTCCGGCTTGAAATCCTTTGCCGTACAGAAATACATCTTGGCACCGCAGTCGGCACAATACAGAAGCCCCGAAAACATACTTTGTTTTCCCTCGCGGGTCGGTCTGCGTTTGTGGGAACGGAGTTCCTGCACAACGGCGAACGTATGCCGGTCGATGATCGCCGGATGGGTGTTCTCAAAGATCGCCCATTCTTCTTCCGGGATATGCACCTTGGTATGATTCTTGAAAGATACCGTGGTGCTTCGGAAGTTGACCGTATCGCCGACGTATTCCCGATGTTCGAGCATATCCGCCACGCAGGTCTGTACCCACTTGCCGGGGACTTTCGGAAGATTGCCGCCGTCCCGCCCTTGCGATTTCCAGTATTCCGTAGGAGTCGGGATATGCTCGGCAGTCAGTTTGTCCGCGATCTGCGTGGGACCGTAGCCGTCCATGCAAAGGGTAAAGATTCTCCGTACCACTTCCGCCGCCGGCTCGTCGATGATCCATTTGTCTTTGTCGTTCGGATCTTTCATATAGCCGTATGGCGGGTTGGTCGTCAGGTGCTTGCCGGATTTCCCTTTGTTCTTGAATACCGCGCGCACTTTGTCACTGGTATTTTCCGCGTGCCACTCGTTGAACAAGTCCTGCATCGGGACGATCTTGCTGATCCCCTTGGCGGTGTCAATGTTATCCATAATGGCGATGTAGCGGATTTTCAGACGGACAAATTCTTCTTCGAGCAGTTGACCGACGATGAGGCGGTTTCTTCCGAGACGGGAATGATCTTTGACGATGATGGTGCGGACTTTGCCTTGCTCGGCAAGCTCCATCAGTTCCATAAAGCCGGGGCGGGTGAAGCTGACACCGGAATATCCGTCGTCCACGAAGACGCGGGGATTATCAAAGCCGTTTTCTTTTGCGTACTTTTCGAGTATGGATTTTTGATTGGTAATGGAATTGCTCTCTCCTGCAAGGTCGTCTTCACTGGACAACCGGCAGTAAAGAGCGTCTATTCTCGTATCCGACATATTGTGATTCATTTTGTTTTTTTACTTTCTCCTTTCGTTTGGTTTGGTCGGATGCGATAGGAATTGTGGCTTTCTTTTTTATCACATCTGTGTTTCGATCACGCGGTTGACCATCGTTACAATATCTTCGTCCGCGTGTTCATTGAATTTGGAATTGACGTGAAGCAAAGTGCTTCCGAGGTCAAGATCAAAGTCGAGCGCGCGGGGATATGCCCACGCTTCAAACACTTTCTTTCTCTCCTCCGGGGAGAGG
>JAGHUY010000001.1 GCA_018064545.1 Candidatus Apopatosoma intestinale
GTAAAACCTTATCTCTTGGAGAACTGGCTGGCGCGACGAGCGGCTTTGAGACCGTATTTCTTTCTTTCCTTCATTCTCGGGTCACGAGTGAGGAAGCCTGCCTTTTTGAGCAGAGGTCTGTAAGTTTCGTCAGCCTGGAGCAGAGCTCTGGCAACACCGTGACGGATGGCACCGGCCTGACCGGAAATGCCGCCGCCCTGAGCGGTGCAAACGATGTCAAACTTGCCTTCGGTGCCGGTGACGGCGAACGGCTGGTTGACAATGAGTTTCAGGGTTTCGAGGCCGAAGTAATCGTCGATCTCTCTGCCGTTGATGGTGATGGCACCGGTGCCGGCATAGAGGCGAACGCGGGCGATGGATTTCTTTCTTCTACCGGTACCGTAGAAGTAAGGCTTAGCACTAGTATACATTCTTCATTTCCTCCTTACTTAGTCAACCGTATAGGGGACGGGCTGCTGAGCCTGCTGCTCGTGCTCGGACCCTGCGTAAACTTTCAGACGGTTGATGGCGGTATCGCCGATGGTGTTGTGGGGAAGCATGCCCTTGACGGCGAGGCGCATAGCCAGTTCCGGCTTGGTAGCCATAAGGGTCTTGTACTGAACCTCTTTCAGACCGCCGATATAGCCGGAATGATGACGGTAGTACTTCTGGGTGAGTTTCTTCCCGGTCAGAACGGCCTTGGAAGCGTTGATGATGATGACGAATTCGCCGCAATCCACATGGGGAGTGAATTCGGGGCGATGCTTGCCTCTGAGAATCGTAGCGGCGGCGACGGCGGTCTTGCCGAGGGGCTTACCGGCGGCGTCGATGATGTACCATTTACGTTCCAGAGTTTCTTTTTTAGCCATGAAAGTGGACATCTTGTTTTTTCCTCCGAAATATTTTTGAACTGGGCATAAATTGCCCGTCGTGAACGTTTGAAATTATAGCATACAAGATTTCCCTTGTCAAGCCTTTTTTCGAAAAAATCCGATTTTTTTAATTTATGGCCATACTATCTTTCAAAATCTCGTAAAATCTCGCTTTTTCTCGCTCATGCGAGGCAATGAAAATACGTTTTTTTGCAAGCCGGAAAAGAGGAAAAAAGGCTTGCAATCGGGCCTGATATGTTGTATAATAACACCAGTATAAAGGGAATTATTGCTTTCAGGAGTCGTTATGATTGAGAAATTAAAAGAAATTGAGAAAAAATACGAGGAAATCGAGCAGAAACTTTCCACGCCGGAAGTCGTCTCGGATCAGGCGCAGTACAAGGCTTTGATGAAAGAGCACAAGCGTCTTCTTCCCATCGTGGAGAAGTATCGGGAGTATGCCGCGGAAGAGCGGAACATGACCGATGCTGAGGAGATCATTGCCGAGGCCGACGATCCCGAAATGAAGAAGATGGCGACGGAAGAGATGCTCGCTTCCAAGGAAAAAATCAAGGTTCTTTTGGATGAATTGCAGGTGTTATTGCTCCCCCGTGACCCGAACGATGACAAAAACGTCGTCATCGAGATTCGCGGCGGGGCCGGCGGTGACGAAGCGGCGCTGTTTGCCGCCGATCTTTACCGTATGTATACGATGTATGCCGCTTCCGTCGGCTGGAAAACGGAACTGGTGGACTGCAACGAGACGGAACTCGGCGGGTTCAAGGAAGTGTCCTTTGTCATTGAGGGTGACGGCGCCTATTCCAAACTGAAATTCGAGAGCGGCGTTCACCGCGTTCAGCGCGTCCCGGCCACTGAATCGCAGGGCCGGATTCAGACCTCTACCGTCACGGTGGCGGTTCTGCCGGAAATGGATGACGATATCGACATTCAGATCCGCCCCGAAGACTTGGAAATCGAGACCTGTAAATCGAGCGGTGCCGGCGGTCAGCATATCAACAAGACCGAATCGGCCATCCGCATTCTGCATAAACCGTCCGGCATCGTCGTGTTCTGTCAGACCGAACGCAGTCAGGTGCAGAACAAAGAGACGGCCATGCGGATGCTCCGCACGAAACTCTTTGATATTGAACAGCAGAAGCGGGATGAGGAGATCACCTCTGCCCGCCGCAGTATGGTGGGAACGGGCGACCGCAGTGAGCGCATCCGGACGTATAACTATCCGGAAAGCCGCGTCAGCGATCACCGGATCAAATTGACGCTGTATAATCTGACGAACTTTATGAACGGGGATATCGACGAGATGGTGAATGCCCTGATCGCCGCCGATACCGCCGAGAAATTGAAGGCGGGAAACGGTGAAGACTGAGTTTGTAAGGATCGATGAAGCAAGACCTCTTTCCGATCAGATGAGCCGGGCGGCGGAGATTATCCGCCGGGGCGGACTGGTGGCGTTTCCGACGGAGACGGTATACGGCCTTGGCGGAAACGGGCTGAACGCCGAGGCATCGCGTGCGATCTACGCGGCCAAGGGACGCCCGAGCGACAATCCGCTGATCCTGCATATTGACGAGCCGACCAAGGCGGAACGGTATGCGGTCACGAATGAAACTTATTACGCATTGGCACGCCGTTTTATGCCGGGCCCGCTGACCGTCATATTGCCGAAAAAAGATATTGTTCCGGATTCGACGACGGGCGGACTTGACAGCGTAGCGCTCCGGTGTCCCGAAAATCCGATCGCCCACGCGTTTCTGGTCGCCTGCGATCTTCCGATCGCCGCACCGAGCGCGAACCTATCCGGCAAACCGAGTCCGACGACGGCTGAGCACGTGCGGGATGATATGGACGGTCGCATCGAGATGATCCTCGACGGCGGTCCCTGTGAGATCGGCGTGGAATCCACCATCGTCAAGATTACGGACGCCGGCGTGACGTTGCTTCGCCCCGGTGCTATCACCGCCGAAATGCTCCGAGAAGTCGTGCCGGAGGTATCAGTCGATCCGACCGTGACGGAAAAGCCGAGTGAGGACCTGCGCCCGCAGGCTCCCGGTATGAAATACCGCCATTACGCGCCGAACGCGCCTGTCTTTCTTCTTTGCGACGACGGAACGGACGATTTCGACGCCCGTGCGATCCGGTTTCTCTCCGAAAACAAACGGGACGGGGCAGGGATTCTGTGTTTTGAGGAATATCTCCCGGTGCTTGCGGGAGAAAAAACGATCTCGCTTGGAGCCAAGGCGGATGAAAAAGCTCATGCCCACCGTCTGTTCGCGGCTCTCCGCGAACTGGATAAATTGCCAATAAAAGCCATATATGCCACCGTTGCCAAAACGGATGGGGAAGGGCTGGCGTTCTATAACCGAATGTTGAAAGCATCCGGCTATCATTTTGTGAGATTGTAAGAAAAAGGAGGGGTCGCCGTGTTGATCGGAATCACCGGAGGAAGCGGGAGCGGAAAAAGCGTCGCTTGTGCCGCCCTTGCCCGCGCGGGGTACCCCGTGATCGACTGCGACGCCCTCGTACATGAGCTCTACGACGACCCGGACTTTGTCGGGGCGGTCGGTGCCGCGTTTCCCGAGACAGTTACGGGCGACGGACGGATCGACAGAAAAATCCTCGCGGGAATCGTGTTTTCCGATCGCTCGGCGCTCGCTCGCCTGAACGATACGGTTTTTCCTCGGATATTACGGGAGATTCAGAACCGCGCGGCGGCGTTTGGCGGCGACGTGATTTTGGACGCGCCGACTCTGTTTGAGTCGGGGTTGGACGCGGCTTGTGACGTTATCATCGGTATCGTGGCTGACGAAAAAACGCGTCTGTCCCGCATCTGTCAGCGCGACGGGATCAGCGAAGAGGCCGGACGGGCGCGTCTGGCGTCCCAAAAAAGCGAGGATTTCTTTCGCTTGCACTGTCATGTGATCGTGGAGAATAACGGAAATCCGGAAAAGTTGGTTTCCGAAATGAAAAACGTGATGTCACGGATCGGGAACGGGAGGAAAGCGTGAAAAAGAAAAGCACTTTTGCGATCTTAATACGACTTTTTCTGTTTTTGATCCTGCTCGGCGGCGTTGTTTTTCTGAACTACTCCGATCTGTGGCTGAAAAGCGAGCCGGTGGAGACGCTCTCCGTGGAAGAAGCGGCGGAGAGATATTCTGAGGAATTCGGCGTGGAAAAAAACTGGATTCTCGCGATCATCCGTGCCGAAAGCAGGTTTGATGAGAATGCGGTTTCCGATACGGGCCAGATCGGGCTGATGCAGATTTCCCCGACGCTGTATCTGCGGGAAATTCGTGATTTGCTTGGGGTCGGAAACGCGGTGTCCGATCTGAAAAAGACGGCTTTTAATATTCGGTGCGGGACTTGCCTGTTTTCTCATTTTATCGATTATTTTAATGAGCCGGAATTGGCACTGGCCGCTTACAAGGCCGGCACGGACACCGTGGACAGTTGGATCGGCGATCCGCGATATGCCGAAGCGGGCGTTCTCAAAATCGAAGAATTGCCCGACGAACAGACACGTGTTTTTTTGCAGGATGCTATTTCGTATTATGAGGAACTGAACGAAGAAACGGGAAAGCAAAGTGTGACGCGCCCGAAAAGAATCGGAGAAAAACGAAAAGTGTCTCCCGTTCTCTGCTTTGAGTGGGCCAAAAAGTACGGTGAGATTTATGGGATCGATCCGTATCTGGTGATCGCCATGGTGCAGGTGGAAAGCTCGTTTGACGCCAATGCCTGTTCTTCTTCGGGGGCCATAGGGCTTACGCAGATCAAGCGGAGCACCTACACGGTGGACATCAAAGCCAATTTACAGCTGGATGAGCCGTATGAGACCCTGTACGATCCCGAATTTTCCATCCGGTGTTGCGCCTACTATGCGTCATGGCTTGAAGAACGGGTGAAGCGCGTGGGAAACGGGAGCTATGACCAGATCGCGGCGGCCTATCACGGGGGTATCAATGCCGTGCGCGGGTGGTTTTCCGATGAGGCGTACAGCCGCGACGGAGAACTCCTCTACGATAGTATTCAGTCGGTGGATGACATGACGGTAAAACATGTGAAAAAAATCGAGAAAGCCTATCTCGAATGGAAAAATAAAAAGTAAGGAAGGATAAAAACATGAGCGAAAACGAAGTAAAAAAAGAAGAAAAGTCTGCGGCGGACTCCTTAAAAGAACAACTCTTCTACAAATCGAAAAGTGTGTTTGAAACAGCACCGGACGAGGTTGACGCCGCCTATGAGTATGCCAAGGGCTATATGGCGTTTCTCGACCACGGCAAGACCGAGCGGGAATGTGTGACCGAGGCCATCCGTCTGCTGACGGAAAAGGGTTTCCGGCCGTACACGTTCGGGACAGAGATCAAAGCCGGCGATAAATTCTATTATAACAACCACGGCAAGAGTCTGGCTGCGTGGATCGTCGGCAGCGGTACCCTCGAAGACGGCGTTTATCTGGCGGCCGCCCATATCGACTCCCCGCGCGTTGACCTGAAACAGCATCCGCTCTATGAACAGGATGGCCTCGGTTTCTTTAAAACGCACTATTACGGTGGGATCAAAAAATACCAGTGGACGACGATCCCGCTGGCTTTGCACGGCGTTGTGACCAAAGCGGACGGCACGACCGTCACGGTGACGATCGGCGAAGACGACGACGATCCGATCTTCTACATCACCGATCTGCTTCCTCATCTGGCAGGTGGTCAGATGGCCAAGACCGGCGGCGCGATCATCACGGGCGAACAACTGACGATTCTGATCGGCTCCCGTCCGTATGAAGAGAAGACCGGCGAAGCCATCAAACTGAATCTGATGAAGATTCTGAACGAAAAATACGGCATGGTGGAAGGCGATTTCATGAGTGCCGAACTCTGCGCCGTTCCGGCCATGAAAGCCCGCGACATCGGCCTTGACCGCAGTCTGATCGGGGCGTATGGCCACGATGACCGCGTATGCGCCTATCCCGAACTGACTGCCTTGATGGCAACTGAACAACCGAAGCACACCGTTATGGCGATTCTCGCCGATAAAGAAGAGATCGGCAGTGAGGGCAACAGCGGCATGCAGTGCGCCGTTTACTTTGATCTGATCGCCGATATGGCGGGGACTCTCGGTGCCAATGAAGCGGTCGTCCGTATGAATAGCAAGTGCCTGTCGGCCGACGTCAATGCGGCGTATGACCCGAACTTCCCGGAAGTCCACGAACGTATGAACGTTTGCTACGTCAATCACGGCGTCGTGATCACCAAGTTTACCGGTTCCCGCGGGAAGAGCGGCTCCAACGACGCGTCTGCCGAATTTGTCGGCTATGTCCGCAACCTGCTCGACGGGGCAAACGTCGTATGGCAGACCAGTGAACTCGGTAAGGTCGACGCGGGCGGCGGCGGTACGGTGGCGAAATATATCGCACAGAAGAACGTGGAGGTTGTCGATCTCGGCGTTCCGGTTCTCTCCATGCACGCGCCCTATGAAGTGGTCGCCAAAACCGACGTTTATATGACGCATAAAGCTTTGGTTACTTTCTTTGCTGAATAATAAAAAGGGGTTGTAGCAAAACTATTTTTTATGTCATTTTTCTTGTAAAAGATGCACAAAAAAACAAGTTCGGGAGGCGTTTTTGCCTCCCGATTTTTGTGC
>JAGHUY010000233.1 GCA_018064545.1 Candidatus Apopatosoma intestinale
TTTCCGCGCGCTCGTTTTCCGGCATCATCCGGCGTTTGTCCATATACTGGGTGCGAAGTTCCGTTTTATGTTCTCGAAGTTCGTACATCAGCCCGCGATCACAGAGGCACCAAGTTCCTCTGCCTTTTCCTTTCCGTAGAGTGCCATAACGAGTGTCAGCCCAAATTCGGTGGCAACGCCCATTCCCTTGGCGGTGATAACATTGCCATCCCAAGCGACTGTCACACCATCCGGCTGTAGCACCGCTCCCGTCAGTTTATCCTCAAATCCGGGATAGCAAACCGCCTTTTTCCCCGCCAGGAGACCGAGAGCACCCAAAATGCTCGGAGCGGCGCAAATGGCGGCACACAGACCGCCGCGGCCAACCTGCTCACGAAGCATGGACGCAATTTTTTCTTCTTTTTGCAAATTCAACGTACCCGGCATCCCGCCCGGTAAAACCAACAGATCGTACTCTCCCTTGACGGCCGACAGCCGTTTGTCCGCCATGACCGTAATGCCGTGCGAGCCAACCGGCTTTTTTCCGCCGACACCGATGATCTCCACCTGTGCGCCCGCGCGGCGAAGAAGATCGACCGGAACGAGGGCTTCCGCTTCCTCCGTTCCGTCGGCAAAGAATACCGCTACTTTTTTCATAAACTGTTCCTTTCCGGCGTCTTACGCCTGACAAGAATCCAAAAATTCGACTGTTTTTTTCAGCAAAATATCGCCCATCTCCTCCACCGAGAGAAGAGCCCCGTCCCGACAGCAGGATACCCGATCCCATCCGAGTTTTTCGCTGGAATACAGGGCGGCTTTGTAACAACGCGCCTCATAGGACTTGTCTTTTTCATGAATATCCAACGCCTGTCCCGTCGTCTGATTGCGCTTTTGGAGAAGCGTCTCGGAGACGGCCGGGTCCATTTCCAGATAAAAGACCTTATCCGGCGCGGGAATGCCCAATTTCCGATACTCAAAATCATAGAGCCAATCGAGAAAATCATCCCAATGCTCCCGCTCGATCTTGGGAAGTTGGTGGACGGCGTTGGCCGTCGTATACCGGCAGGTCAGAACGATGGCGTCTTTCTCCCGATAGAACGGTTCCCAATTCATTTTATAAGAAGCATACCGCTCGGCGGCATAAAACGTCGCGGCGGCATACGCGCCGGTATCGTCCGGCGAATGGCCGAACTCCCCGCGCAAATACATTTTGACAAGCGCGGCGGCTTCCGAATCGTAATCGGGAAAATGGATCAGTTTTACGTTTCTTCCCTGTGCCGCAAGCCCCGCGTACAGGCGTTCGCTCTGTGTGGTCTTGCCGGAGCCGTCCAGCCCGTCAATCACGATCAGTTTACCCATAATATTCTGACTCCTTGTTTATTCTTCGTCTCCACCCACAGGGTTGGACATACTCATTTCCAGATATTCGTCGTAGGAGATCAGCAAGGTGCGCGGTTTCTGTCCCTCGGGCGGGCTGACGATGCCGCGCTGTTCCATGATGTCGATCAGTTTGGCCGCCCGGCCGAAACCGAGAGAGAGACGGCGCTGAATGAGGGACGTGGAAATTTTGCCGCTCTCGAACGCCACCTTGATGGCGGCATCCAGCATCGGATCGGTCTTTTCGGCGGGTTCGTCGCCCTCCTCGCCGTCGATGGCGGCCTTGCCTTTCTTCCCGCACAGTGCGGCCTCTTTTTCGATCTGCTCCATGATCTCACCGGAGTAGATCACCCGATCTTCGACGTTTTGTTCTTTGATAAAATGAATGACGTCTTCGATCTCTTTTTCCGATACGTAAGCGCCCTGCACGCGAGCCGGTTTCATACTGCCGACCGGCGCATACAGCATATCGCCGTGCCCGATCAGTTTTTCCGCGCCCGCCACGTCCAGAATGGTACGGGAGTCCACCTGCGACATGACCGTAAACGCGATGCGGGATGGGATATTGGCCTTGATCAGACCCGTGATGACGTCCACGGACGGACGCTGTGTGCCGACGATCAGATGCATTCCGGCCGCTCTCGCCTTTTGCGCCAAACGGCAGATCGAGGCCTCCACCTCGTTGGACGCCGTCATCATCAGGTCGGCAAGTTCGTCGATAACGATGACGATCTGCGGCAGTTTCTCCTTGGTCGGGTCGCCTGCGATCGCCTGATTGTACATTTCCAGATTGCGCATATTCATGGATTCGATCAGATCGAAACGGCGTTCCATCTCCGTCACGCACCAATGAAGCGCACCGGCCGCCTTTTTCGGATCGAATACCACGGGAACGAGCAGATGCGGCAAGCCGTTATAAATATTGAGTTCGACCTTTTTCGGGTCGATCAGAACGAGTTTGACATCGTCCGGTTTGGCCTTATACAGCAAACTGACCAGCATCGAGTTGATACAGACCGATTTACCGGAGCCGGTCGTACCGGCGATCAACAGGTGCGGCATTTTATCAATGGTCAGATAGATCGGCTCGCCCGCCACGCCTTTGCCGAGGGCCGTCGTCAAGCGGCTCTTCGCCTCGGTAAACTCCGTGCGTTCGATCAGATCGCG
>JAGHUY010000309.1 GCA_018064545.1 Candidatus Apopatosoma intestinale
CGCGAGGCGCAAACGAATTTCTCGGAAAATTCCATGATACAAGGTTCCTCCTTATTTTATATAATTGTATAAAACAATGCTCTGTCGGTAAAAATCAGAGACGAGAACGGAAAACGTCGGATTTTAAGATCGTGTGAGCGATCAGTTCCGTGCCGACGTCTTTGGGATGGATGCGGTCGGCGGACAGCATGAACGAGCCGATTTTCCTCATATAGCGATCGACGGCGGCCTGCACGTCAAGATAGGGGATGCCGTATGTTTCGCAGATCACGAGAAAGCGGGCGGCCAGCGCATCGCGCGCGGCGCGGATGCCGTCCTTATGAAGATCAAAAAACAACGGGGAGACGATGACAGGCGAGATGCCGGCCGAAAGGCACTTTTTGTTCATCTCTTCGACGTTTTCGGCGGATTTTTCGGTGGGGACCTGATATTCCCGCTTTACGATGTTTTCATCATACAGGTGAATGCAGTCGTTGATGCCGATCATGAGAAAGAGAACGTCCGGATGATAGGCGATCACGTCGGTGTCAAAGCGGGCCAGCAGTTTCTTGGTTGAATCGCCGCTTGTGGCCGTATTCTGAAACCGCAGATCGTGACCCGGATGATCTGCCCATACGGACAGGGCGACACGTTTCGGATACCCCTCGCCGATCTCCGTGATGCTGTCGCCGAGCGGACGGAGCCGCCCGCAGTCGGTCACGCTGTCTCCGGTGAACATGATTTTTTTACCGATTTGTTCCATGAAAAATCGCCTCCGCGTTTTTTCTTCATTCTATCACAGTTTGTCCGTCAAAACAAGAAAAAAGCAAAAAATAAAAAGCATCAAGGTGAGAATGATGCTTTTTGTTTTTTTGCTTATTGCATATTGTTGAGCATTCTCGTGAATCTGCTCTTTCTTCTGGCGGCCGTATTCTTGTGCAGAATGCCGTCGGAAACCGCCTTGTCAACCTTGCAGATCGCTTCCGTGTAGGTCGTCTTGGCCAGTTCTTTGTCACCGGCGGTAACAGCGGCCTCAAACTTCTTGATGGAAGTTTTCAGAGCGGTTTTGAGCATCTGATTTTGAAGGGTCTTGGTCTTGGTGACCAGAACTCTCTTCTTGGCAGACTTGATATTCGGCATGGATGATTCACCTCCCTTAATCGTCGGCATACCGGATTTTTCTCATGAGAGGGTGAGAAAAAGGCGATATTTCCGCATTTGCTTTATCATCATATCATCTTTTTTCCCAAATATCAAGTGCTTTTGGCAATTTTATTCCAAAAATTTTATTTTGGGTTCGCGGAGCGGGAAAGACCTTGCAATCCCTTTCATTATATGGTATGATAAAGCCGCAAAGCAAACGGAAAAGGAGGGGCGGCATGACGGTTTCTTTTGCGATGAGCACGCCGGAGGCGGAGACGGAGCGAAAAGCGTTGTTCCGCACCTGCTTTCATACGACGGACGCGGAAACGGACTTCTTTTTTGCGGCGGCTTATCCTCACACGCGCTGTGTGGAATGTCGGATCGACGGGTCGCTGGCGGGGGCGGCGTATCTGATGCCCGCGACCGTCTGCGGGATGCCGGGGTATTACGGATACGCGGTCGGGACGTTTCCCGCCTATCGCGGTCGGGGCGTCTGCCGGGAGATTCATCGGTTCATCCTCGAACTATGCGACGCGGAAAACGCCTGTTATTTTCTGCATCCGGCAAGTGCCATGCTCTTTCCGATGTACGCCGGATTCGGTCTGTCCCTCTGCGGCACCGCGTCTTATATCGAAGCGGAAGCGGGCGCGGCCCGTCCGGCGCTTCTGCGAAACGCCTCGGTGTCCGACTTTCTCCGGGGGGAGAGAGCCATCCGCTGGTCGGAGGAACTTCTGTCCTTTGCCATCGAACAGAACCGCAGGGACGGCGGTTTTGTAAAGACTTTCTTCTCCGGGACTTCCGTGATCGGAAAGGCGGAAAAAGGGGAACTCACCGTGGAGGTGGCGACGGCGCCGCTTACCCCGTCCGAATGGGCGGCTTTACAGAATATATACAAATGTAGAAAAATGAAAATCCGGCTTCCGTCCGGCGAAATCCCGTTTGTGATGGGTTATCGCGTGCCGACGGAGGAATTACATTTGGATTTTACGATGGAATAAAAAGGAGATAAAATATGGGCTTTACACGAGAGAACGCAAGAGAAAATTTACCGGACTCTTTGGCGATCTTAAAAAACATTTTCGGAGACCTTGTGGTCGGCGAGACCGGCGCAAGCCCTCTGTCGGCAGACGGAGGGACGGTGCTCGGTGCGTGTGGACTGCCGTTTTCCGCACCGGTGACCGATTATCTGCGCGTCGATCCCGTCGTGGGGGCGTTCCTCGCGGAGCGGGGAGAGGAAAACGGGATGTTCGTTTTCGGAAAATCCGTCCGCTACGTTACGGCGAGCGGGAAAGTGAAACTGCCGAAGGCTGTCCGGAAGAGTGCGCTTTCCGTCTGCCGTGCCGTCCTGAATGCTCCCGGCAAGATCGGGGAAGAGGGCGAACATATCATTGATATCAAGCATGGCGGCAAGATCGGCACGCACTTTGACGTCAATCTTCTGATCGGGAACCGCATCGGCTATCCCGATCCGATGCTGACCACGCCGAAAGGCGCGCTGGATTCGCTGGGACGCGGGTGCTTCCGCGCGGGGGCCGCCAAACAGGTGACCAGCACCCGGTATTCGCTCATCGCCGAGTATAACGGGGAACAGGTCAACCGCCAGTTCTATCTCGTGGAGAACGGCCGCCAGATCTTCTATTCCGCCGACACGGGTGTGAACGTAAAGAGTGCCGAATGCCGCCACCTGCGCAACCGCACGGTCATCACCTATGAGACGGAATGCGGGCTTCGCATCACGCGCACGCTGTTCATCCTGCCGTATGAGGACGGGATGCCCGAGGCGGTGGAGGCGCAGACCGTGCGCATCGAAAATCTGACGAAAAAGCCGAGAACGGTGAAGATCGTCTTCACGGGGATGTTCGGCCTCGCGACGCCGGAATCCACGATGAACGATATTATCTACGCCAGCGTGACGTGGGAGAGCAGTCTGATCAAGCGCGACGGCAAGACCGTCGCCGTCTGTCCGCACCCGCATCCGCGCTATCTGAAACCGAACAAACGGTTTGCCCTGCTTCTCACCGACGACGGCGAGACGCTCGACGGCTATACCGCCAACTATATCGACTTCATCGGCAACGGCACGCTCGAAAAACCGCAACGCGTAGCGGCCCTCGCGAACGCGCCCGTGACCAAAATGGTGCCGTTTTTCGCCATCGACAAGAGTCTGACGCTCCCGGCACGCGGGGCGCGGGAGGTGACCTCCTATGTCGGCATCGTAACTGCCCGCGGCGGCGCGGACGATCCGCTCTTTGACGCGCTTACCGTGCTGATCGATTCCTATCGGAAACCCGGCGCCGCCGCGGAAGCCCTCCATCGCGTCATCGCGTTCGGGGACGAATACGCCGGCTTTTTGCACGTAAAGACCGAAGATGAGGATTTCAATACCTATATCAACCGCAATCTGCCGTTCCAGGTCTATTATCAGTCCTACGTGTCCCGGTCGTTTGCCTGGACGCAGAAAGCGTTCCGGGAGATCGGTTTCCGGGAGATTCAGGATATGTACGCCTCCCTCTACTATATTATCGGGACAGGCAACACGGCTCTCGCCCGCGAGATGCTCTCCGCATGGGTGAAGAATGTTTGGGAGATGGGCTACGCCAACCACAATTTTTATGAGACGGGCAAGGAGGCGGGCGTCTGCTCGGACGACGGTCTGTGGCTCGCTCAGGCGATCTACCGCTACGTCTCTCTGTCCGGCGACGTAGAGTTCCTCTCCGAGGAATATCCGATGGTGGGCAGTGAAGAGAAACGCACCGTTCTCGGCACGCTGGTGGCGATCCTCGTATACAGCGGCAGTATCTCCGTCGGGACGCACGGGCTTCCGCTTCTGGACAAAGCCGACTGGAACGACTGTCTGAAACTGGATAACGACTGGGTTTCCGGACCCGAAAAAGAGAAACGCTACGCCGAGCAACTGAAAGTGACCGGCGCTCCCTACGGGACACGGCTCGCCCTCGACCTGTCCGAAAGCGTCATGAATGCGTTTCTGTTGAAGATCGCCTACGACGATACGGCCATGCTCGCTGACATGGCGGGCAAAGGCGACGTCGCGGAGGTGCTTCGCAAAAAGTGCGCGACGCTCTGTGACAATATCGGAAAGCATTGCTGGAAAGGCGACTTCTACGCGAGAGCCCTCGTCGGCGGCAAACGGGAGGGGGGCTATACGTTCCTCGGCGCGAAAGGCGACGGGCTGTCGGCCGATCCCGAAATCGACGGCACCTATTACCTCAACTCGTTCTCGTGGTCGATCCACGCGGGCGTGGCGACCGAAGAGCAGATCGCGACGATGCTCGATCCGATCGAAAAATATCTTGTCACACCGGCCGGCATCAAACTCTGTACGAACGCCGATCTCGGCAAACTTTCGGACGGCAACGCCTCCGGCTCGTATTTCCCCGGCGACCGTGAAAACGGCGGTGTATTCAAGCACGCGGCGATGATGGCGGCTTCCGCCTGCTTCAAGGCGGCAAAGACCGTGAGGGATCGGGGCTTGGCGGAACGGCTCGCGAACCTCGCGTATTTCGCGCTGGATACGGTGCTCCCGTACCGCACGCTTTTGCATCCGTATCTGACCAAGGGCAATCCCCGTTTCTGCACGCAGTATAACAACAGTCAGACGGGCGAGAACATCGGCCCGATGCTGTCGGGAACGGCCAGTTGGCTGAACCTCTCGGTCATGGAACTGCTCGGCATTTCTTATGAGGGTGAAAATCTCGTCTTCTCCCCGGTCCTGCCGTCCTCGATGACACATACGGAATACACGTTCGGCGGGAAAACCCGCTATCACGTCACGGTCGAAAAGCCGCTCGGCTTTGCTCGCGTCGGCGAGATGAGCGCCATGACCTTCGACGGTGCCCCGTTCGACGGCACGATCAAACGCGAAGACGACGGAAAAACGCACGAGATTGTTATTCAGTTGTCGTAAATACGAAAAATCCGTCTGCCGGAGCAGACGGATTTTTTTGTTATTGCTTATTCGCTTTTTCTTTTTCGACCTCATCGCGGGTAAAGTAGTATTTTTTGTCGCAGAAGTGGCAGCAGACCTCGATTTTTTCAAGGTTTTCAAACGTCTCGTCCAGTTCCGCTTCGGAAAAACTGGCGATCGCGCCGAGCACCCGCTCCCGCTGACAGGGACACCGGTATTCGGCGGGGAACGAGTCGAACACGTCGTATTCAATGCCCGTCATCGCACGGGCGAGAATGTCATTAAGCGACGTGCCGGCGTCGAACAGCGCGGAGATATTCGCCATCAGCGGCAGATTCTTTTCGATCTTCGAGACGGTCTCCTCGTCGGCAAAGGGGAGAAGCTGGATCATGATGCCTCCGGCGGCGCGGCAGGTGCAGTCGGTGTCGACGAGCACACCGAGCGAACACACGGTGGGAATCTGCTCGCTCTGCGCGAAATATTCGCAGATGTCCTCGGCAATCTCGCCGGTGGCAATCTCCACGGTACCGACGTGGGGTTCTCCCTCGCCGTCATCGCGGACGACGGTGAGCATGCCGCGGCCGATGCCGCCGCCCACGTCGAGTTTCCCGTTCGCTTTGAGCGGCAGATCGACGTTGGGGTTTTCGATATAGCCGCGCACGTTCCCCATATAATCGGAGACGGCAAGCACGCCGCCGAGCGGGCCGTCGCCCTTGAAACGGACGGTGATGGAGTTTTCTTTTTCTTTGAGTTGCGTTCCCATGAGGGACGCGGCCGTCAGCACGCGCCCGAGAGCCGCCGTGGCGGTGGGGGCGGTGTGATGATAGGCGATCGCCTGATCGACGATATTTTTGGAGTTGATGACGAGGACACGCGCGGAGCCGTCTCTCGTCATGGCACGCAGAACGTTATGCTGTGCCACGGTTATCCCTTCTTTCTTGCGATGAAAAATTCGCGTTCGCCGGTTTTGGAAACGGGGGAGAATGCAATATCCTCACAGGTTTCCAGCAGATCGAAACCCGCTTTATCGAGGAGCGTCCGGACGGTGCGCTCCGCGTAACGGCGCTGGCGTTGAGCCTCTTCGGAGCGGTGCCAGAGCCCGTTTTTGTCCTTTCGGAAAAATGTGAGCAAAAAGTCGCAGAAACCGCTCTTTTCGTGATAGCAGTTCTGCCAGCAGACAAACAGGTCGTCATACTCGTAGGTGTAGACCTGATTTCCGAGGACGTTCTCGTATTTATAGGGGGTGGAGAGGTCAAAAATAAACAGGCCGTTTTCTTTCAGATTTTCATAAACCGAGCAGAAACACGCGGTGACCTCATCGGAGGACAGCAGATAGTTGACGCCGTCAAACCCGCAGATCACGGCATCGGCGGGGGCACCCGTGTCGAACGAGGTCATGTTCTGTGCGAGAAAGAGAACCCGTGCCCCCTCACTTCCGGCCTTGTGCGCGGCGAGAGAGAGCATTTCCTCACTCAGATCGAGTCCCGTCATCGCGTAACCCCGGCGGGCGAGCGGAAGCGTCAGATTGCCCGTCCCGCACCCGATGTCAGTCACGCTTTGCACGGGGGAGAGTGCGTATTTTTTAAAGCATTTTTCATAAAAGTCCGCCCACGCATCATAATCGACCTCCGCCATCAGACGGTCGTAACAGAACGCGAGAGGGCCGTAAAAATCCGTCATAGGGCTGTTCTCTCCTTTACCGGAACTCGGTTACGCCGTCTGCGCGGTAGACGGCTGTGCGGCAGACGGTATAATCCCCGTCGTCCGGCAGAGCGTCGATGTGCGCGGCGAGAAAGTCCAGCGGCAGACGCGGATTGACAAATTCCGTTTCCGAGGAGGAGAGGCGAAGCGACAGGGCGATGCCGTCCTCCGTTTTTTCGCAGGAGAGAAGACGGCAGAGCGGCGCGATGTCAAGCGTTCTTGTACCGCCTTTTCCGGTCTTTTCCACGTTCATCGGCGCATCAAAGGCCGCGCGGATCGCGGAAACGGTATTTTCGTCCGCTTCGGGAGCGTGGAGCACGATGTCGTAGGAGGCAAAACCGATCTCACAGAATTTCGTCTCCGGCGTATAGACGTCGATCGCCCGCAGATCGGGCGGAAACGCCGCGTTCAGCCGGTCGCGGATCTCCTCTTTCGGGATGTCCTCCGTGATCCGAAAATCCATAAATTCACACAGCGAGGCTGTCCCGACGGAGAGCGGCAGAGAAAAGACCAGTTTCGGATGGGGATTGAATCCCTCCGTATATTTGATCGGCAGACGGGCGCGAAGGAACGCCGCTTTCATCGTTCGGTCAAGGTCGAGATGCGAGATGAATTTGAGCGGTCCCGTTTTCTGAAACAGGACTCTTATTTTTTCAGGCTCGGACAGCATGTGCGTTCTCCTCCCAGTTTATCGGCGCCGCAACCGTTGCAGGTCTCGCGGCAGTTTTTCGTGGTCTTGCCCTCGTAGGCGCGGTGGCGTTCGCGGAGCAAAAATTCTTTCGTTACGCCGATGTCGATGTTGTCCCACGGCAGAATCTCATCCTCGCCGTACACGCGGTTGGCGTAAAACGCGGGGTCGATGCCGAGATCGCGGAACACCGCCATCCACTTTTCATAGTCGAAATGTTCTTCCCACGAATCGAACGTCATCCCGCGGGAGACAGCCTCCTCAACGGCACGGCAGAGTTTCCGGTTGCCACGCGCGAACACGGCTTCCACACGGGACACGCCCGCGTCGTGGTAGTGATATTTGATCTTGCGGTCGGTGATCCGTCCTTCGAGGTACGCCTGCTTGCGGGCGAGTTCATCCATATCGCACTGCGCCTCCCACTGGAACGGGGTAAAGGGCTTCGGGATGAAGCAGGCGGCGGAAATGGTCACCTGCGGCGGGCGTTTCGGCCGTCCCGGCGTGCGGTAATAGCAGTCGATGACGCGGGAACACAGTTCATGAATCCCGTCTAAATCTTCGTCGGTCTCGGTGGGAAGTCCCTGCATAAAGTAGAGTTTCACTTGATTCTTGCCGCCCGCAAAGGCGACGGAACAGGCGTTCATCAGATCAGATTCCTCAATATTTTTATTGATGACGTCGCGCAGACGCTGGGTCCCGGCCTCGGGGGCAAACGTCAGTCCCCCCGTGCGGATGGAAGAGACCTTGTCCATCAGTTCTTTTGTGAAACTGTCGGCGCGGAGAGAGGGAAGCGACAGCGAGATGTTGCGGTCGTTCGTCCACGCGAGCAGTTTGTCGGTCAGTTCATCCACGTGCGAATAGTCGCTGATGGAAAGGGAAATCAGAGAAATTTCATCGTAGCCCGTGCAGTCGGCGAGAATCTTGCCTTGACGGCAGAGAACGTCCGGGCTTTTTTCGCGGATCGGGCGGTAGATCATACCGGCCTGGCAGAAGCGGCATCCGCGGATGCACCCCCGATAGACTTCCAGCATGATGCGGTCGTGCACCGTGTCGATATACGGCATGATGAGTTTGTCGGGAAAGCGTGCCTTGTCCATATCCTTTACGATGCGCTTCCGGATTTTTACCGGAATGTCGTCGTAACGGGGCGTAAAAGACGCGATCGTGCCGTCCTCATGATAGGCGACGTCATACAGCGAGGGAACGTAGATGCCCTCGATCTTCGCGCAGTCGTGTAAGAAAGCCGACCGGTCAAAACCGGCTTTCTTATGGGCGGCGTAGAGCGTCATCAGTTCGTCCATGACCTCTTCGCCCTCCCCGATGATGCAGAGGTCGATAAAGTCCGCCATCGGCTCGGCGTTGTACATACAGGGGCCGCCGCAGACGACGATCGGCATCGTGCCGGTGCGGTCGGAGGTGCGGATCGGCACGCCGGCGAGATGCAACATATTCAGCATATTGGTGTAGCAGAGTTCGTATTGCAGAGTAAAGCCGATGAAGTCAAAATCCTTTACGGGATCGCCGCTTTCCAGCGCAAAGAGCGGGATATTCTGCTCCCGCATGATCTTTTCCATATCCGTCCACGGGGCGTAGACGCGCTCGCACCACGTGTCGGCGCGGTCGTTTAACACGTCGTAGAGGATGCGGATGCCGAGGTTGGACATTCCGATCTCATAGGTGTCGGGAAAACAGAACGCAAAGCGGATGTCCACTTTCGTCTTATCCTTGATCGTCTGCCCCCACTCTCCCCCAACGTAACGGGCGGGTTTTTCGACTTGTTTTAAATATTTCTCGGGTATTTGCATGGCAGTCTCCTTTTTTATGTTTCGTGCTTCGCGGCGCGGCAGATCGCTTTGTGCGGGCAGTACCGGCACGGATATTGGCCCCCGTCTTCCTGCGGGTCGGCGGCGGCGTTGCCCGTGCGAATCTCATCGGCGTAGGCGAGCACCGTGGCTGCTATTTCCTCTTTCCAACCGGCAAATCTCTCTCTCGGCATCAGCTCGGACGACCGATCGACTTTCAGTTTTTCCTCTTTCGCCGTTTGGGTCATCCGGACGGGAATAAATTCGCCGGAAAGCGATTCCTCCATCGCGCGGAGCACCTCCGGATCGTCGATCAGCAGGCCGCTTGCCATCGCGGCAAGGTGGCTTTCCTCCTCCCCGAATTCGCCCTGATCCTTTTTCGGCTTGACGCCGATGTACAGGATGCCGGCGGGGATGGGCTCTTTTCCGCTCTTCTTCCCGCTCTCGCAGACGGAGAACAGATACAGCGGCATCTGCAAATCCAGCCCGCGTCTGATCTTATCCAGATCAAAAGTCTTGTTCCCGGTCTTGTAGTCCGCGATACGCACGTATGTTTCGCCGTTTTTCGCGTCCCAAACGTCCAGACGGTCGATGACGCCGCTCAGACTGACGCTTCCGTGTTCGTTTTCGAGTGTCATGGGCGAAATTTTTCCCGATTCCTCGCCGATGCCGATCTCAAATCCGGTCGCCCGGAATCGGCTCTGATCGAATTCTCTCATCAGACGGTCGATATAGACGCGGGTACAGCGGCAGAGATAGTCCGCGATGTGGAGAAGCCGCCCCGGCACGGGCGCGTTTTCGTCGGCAAAGAGCGAGCGCAGATAGGCGGATGAGGCGTTCTTTAACGCCGCGTCGATCTTATCCGGGTCTCTCTCCCCGTCCCGCAGAACAAGAGGCGTGACTTTTTCCAGCAGTTTATGGACGAAATTGCCCAGATTCAGATTGTCAAATTTGATCTTGGAGCAGTCGGCCAACCGCAGTTCACTGTCGCAGAAATAGAAGAAGTGACACTTGATATATTTTTCCAGACGGGAATAACTCGTCCGGATCTTTGATCCGAACAGGACGTTGGCCGTCTCGGGAGAGAGCGCACAACAGCGGGCGGAAAGCGGTTCGTCAATATAACGGAACCGATCCCGGTAACGCTCGTCGTCCCGGAAAGCCGCCCGGATCTTCTCCCGCAGGATGCCGCCGGCCGAGAGAGCAAATTCCAGACTCGGCAGGGGACGTTCCAATCGGTCGAGCGGGGAAAGATTCTCAAACCGTTCCGTTTTCAGATTCGGGAACAGGATTTTCATCCGCTCCACGGGGGAACTGGGACAGTTCTTTTCCGCATCGGTATATTGCGGATACAGCACCGTCAGCCCTGTGCGGGGGGAAGCTGCGGCGGAATAGAAATAGAGCAGTTCGTCGGAAAGCCGATTCGGCAGACGCATGGCAAGGTCGATTCCCGCGTCATGAAGGATTTCCTTTTCCCGTTCGGAGAAAAACCCCTCTTCCGAAAGGCGTTTCGGAAAACTCCCCTCGGCGGTGCCGACGAGATAGACGTAGCGCGTATCCGCGAAATTGAGAGCCGACACCTCGGTGACGAGGACCTCGTCGATCGAGGTCGGGATGACCGATACCTCGGTCTCGGCCGTCATCATCCGGAACATGACGGCAAAGGTGTCGAGCGGAACGCACGCGTCACCCGCACAGGCGACAAGACTGTCAAGCAGATTGCAAAAGAGCGTCTCCGAGCGGGCGAGTTCCGCGGCCGCGCCCGGTTCGCCCGACGCGAGAAGGAGATTCTGCATTTCCTCCGTGCGCTCCGGAATCTGCATGGCAGACCAGAATTCGTACAAAACGCGGCAATGCTCACGCACGCTCTGTGTCCTATGAATGGCACTGTTCAGTTTATGAAGCGGCTCGATCAGTTCGCGCCGCGTGGCGTTGATGTCCGCGAGCCGTTCGGCTTTTTTACCGCTTCCGGCCTCCTCGTAGCCGTTCGGACTCATCGTAAAGTCCTCGCCGCTCCGCAGAGCCTTACCGGAGATATGCCAGCGTGTCAGGTAGGTTTCCAGCGCGTCGGCGCGGGCTTCTTCGATGCCGCAAAGCCCGGTTTTCAGATACGAGATGACGTGTTCGGGTAAGAAACCGCGCCGGCAGACGTCAAGAGCGGCCGAAAGAAACCGGATGGGCGCGAGCCCCATCATATCGGAATGCGCGGACAGGAAAAAGGGAATCTCATATTTCTTTAAGACCGCGTCGAGGATTCCGTTATACTGTGCGCGATCCCGCATCACCACGGCAAAGTCGCGATAGCGGGCGCCGGCACGCTCTTTTTTGGCGATGTCGAGGGCCACGGCTTCGGCTTCGGCAAGCGCGTCCTTGGCGCAGATCAGACGAATGGGGGAACAGTCGCCGTCGAATGGGGCGGTTTTTCCGTTCTTCGCCCACAGGTTTTCGGCCAGATGAGAGAGTGCCTCATTTTCATATCGCCACGGTGTCCGGAGAATCCGGTCTGGCGCGACGTCTTTCCCGCTCGCCTTGGCCGCCCCGTGCAGACGCCTGTCGGTCTGGGCAAGCGAATAAAACGGGGCAAGAGAGGCGTCATGTTCGGGATCGTAGGCAAGCGACACGGTCACGTTGTCCGCTTCCCGGAAGATTTCTTCGATTATATCATACTGAACGGCGGTAAAAAAGGAAAAGGCGTCGATATACACGACGGAACCCGCAAAGAAACCCGACCCGCAAAGGCGCGTGGCCACTTCCGAAAGGGTGGAATCGGGGTCGTCATAGCGGGAGCGGATTTCGCTCTCATAGGCGGAGAAGATCAGAGAAAGATCGTGCAGTTTCCGGCTGAGCAGGTCTTCACCCGAGATGGTTTCCGCCGCGTTTTGTAAATCGTCCGGCGTGATGCGGCTGCCGCAGAGTTCCGCGCGCATGGAGACGAGCGTCTCCACCGTCCGCGTGTCCGAAAGGGGCACGGAGCCGTATTCGGAGAGAGAGGAGGAGAGGGATTCCAGTGTCCGTCCCATGACGATACGCTTGGCACCCTTGTCGATATAGGTCTTGCAGATGCCGCCGTAGCGGCGGAAGAACAGATTACAGAGCCTCGTAAAGGTCAATACGTCCGTATGCCCGCCGAGTTCGCGGCAGGCGACGGCTCGCTCGGTCTGGACGGCGGCACGGTCGGGAACGAGCAGATAGACCGGCTTTTCGGCAGTCATGCCGGCAATTTCGTCTAAGATCGCGGTCGTCTTGCCCGTGCCGGTCCGTCCGTACAGAAAACGGATCATATCGCTCCCTCCCTTTTATTATGCTATCTTTTGCTATGATTTCTTTTCGAGCAGTTTCAGATTGCGAAGAACGGTCTTTTTCCCGCGCCACGAAAAGGCACGGGCGGCAAATTCTTCGTCCCCCATCCCCTCGACCAGTTCCGTTGTGAGGCGTTCCACGCGGTCTTCATAGAAGAACGGGATCGGGGTCTTGGCCCCCGACCGGACGGCTTTTTGCACGAGCGGACAGCAGAACTGGCAAATATCGCACCCCCACGCAGTTCCGTAGCGGAGCAGATAGGCTTCCTCTTCCGGGGAAAGGTCTCCTTTTTTCTGCGTGACGGCGGACAGGCAGTCGAGTCCCGATTCCGTCATCGGGCAGGCGGCGCGGCAGGCTCCGCAATGGAGACAGGATCGCACGGAAAAGTCGCCCTCGGAGGAAAACCCGAGTTCTTCCGGTGTGGTCTCCGAGAGAATTTCCCCGAGAAAGACGAACGTGCCGTACCTTTCGGTGATCAGCAGATGATTGTCCCCGATCACGCCGAGACCCGCCATGGCGGCGGCATAGGTTTCCGAAATCGGCGATTTGTCGGCAAAGCCGACGAACTCTTTGCCATACGCCTCGGTCAGCGCCGACGTGAGACGCGAAAACAGATCGTCACAGTAGCGATGATAGTCGAGAGAGCGGGCGTAGAGCGACAGATTGCTCCGCGCGGTGTCGCCGGTCAGATAGGGGACGGCGAAGACGATCACGCTCTTTATCCGGTCGGGGGAAAGCCCACGGCGGGTGATGAAGTCGGGACGGTCCACGCGGCAGAGCGAAAACGGCAGAACGCCGTACAGTTCGAGATGTTCGGAAGAAAAAATGGAATGAATCATACAAAAAAGCCCTTTTTGTTTGGAAAAGTAACTTGATTCCGGATACAAGATATGGTATAATACCATTACAATGTTATACTAATTATATCAAATTTTCCGGATAAATCAACAGGAACGCCCTTTTTTTCTCCGGAAGAATGCAAAAAAGATGATACGGGGAGTTTACCGAATGGCAAAAGTGAAAGATTACGGCAACGAAAGCATTACCTCCATCAAAGGCGCGGATCGCGTCCGTCTTCGCCCGGCCGTCATTTTCGGCTCGGACGGGATCGACGGCTGCCGCCATGCCGTCTTTGAGATCATATCGAACTCGGTGGATGAGGCGAGAGCCGGCTTCGGATCGGAGATCCGGATCACGGCGTATCGTGATCTTTCGATCTGCGTAGAGGACTTCGGCCGCGGTGTCCCGCTCGATTATAACGAAAAAGAAAAACGCTATAACTGGGAATTGGTGTACTGCGAGCTGTATGCCGGCGGAAAGTATCAGACCGGCAGTGAGGCGACCTATGAGTATTCCCTCGGTTTGAACGGCCTCGGTGCCGCGTCCACGCAGTACGCGTCCGAGTTTATGACGGTGCAGTCTTACCGGGACGGGTCATTACTCGAAATGCGCTTTAAAAAGGGAAAACCGTGCGGCAAACTGTCGGTCACGCCGCTTCCGAAAAAAGACAGTAAACGCACGGGTACGATCGTCACGTGGCGTCCCGATCTGGACGTTTTTACCGACATCAACGTGGGAAAAGAGTATTATGAGGACACGCTCGACCGTCAGGCGATGGTCAACGCGGGTGTGCATTTCTTCTTCCGCTTTGAAAATGAAGACGGCACTTTCTACGAAAAAGAGTTCTATTATGAAAACGGCATCGTGGACAAACTGACCGCCGCAGCGGGCGAAAACTCGCTGACCGCCCCGGTGCTCTGGAAGATGACCGACCGCGGCCGCGACCGCGAAGACCGCGACGAGTACACGCTGAAAGCCGAGATTGCGTTCTGCTTCTCGACCTCCGACCATTTTCTCGAATACTACCACAATTCCAGTTATCTGGAATACGGCGGATCCCCCGACCGCGCCGTGCGCACGGCGTTCGCTTATGCCGTCGATAAATATCTGCGCCAGACCGGAAAATACACGAGGAGCGAACAGAAGATCAGTTTCGTCGATATTTCCGACTGTCTGATGCTGATCCTCTCCGGCTTCTCGGCGATGCCGTCCTACGAAAATCAGACCAAAAAGAGTATTGCCAATACGTTCATTCAGGAATCGCTGACGCGGTTCATCAAGGACAATTTGGAGACGTATTTTGCGGAAAAGCCGCTGGAAGCGGAGAAGATCGCTTCGCAGATCCTCATCAACAAGCGCAGTCGTGAGGAAGCGGAGAACACCCGTGTGGCCGTCCGGAAAAAGATGGCGACGGCGGGCGGCGACGTGACCAACCGCATCAATAAATTCGTCTCCTGCCGCTCCAAAGACCCGACGCGCCGCGAACTCTATATCGTGGAGGGCGATTCGGCTCTGACGTCCGTCAAACTCGGTCGCGACGCGGAATTTCAGGCGATCATCCCGGTGCGCGGCAAGACGCTGAACTGTCTGAAAAGCACGTACAAGAAGATTCTCGAAAGCGACATCATCATGGACCTTGTCAACGCGATCGGGTGCGGTATGGAACTGGAAACGGGACATAAGGGCGACAAAAAATCGCCGATGGCGTTTGACCGCGACGCGCTCCGCTGGTCAAAGATCATCATCTGCACCGATGCCGACGAGGACGGGTATCAGATCCGCACCCTGCTTCTGACGCTGTTCTACCGTCTGCTCCCCAAACTGGTGGAGGAGGGACTGGTGTTCATCGCGGAATCGCCGCTGTATGAGATCAATACCAAAGACCATACGTATTTTGCCTACGACGAGAAAGAAAAAGCCGAGATCATGGCGAAGATCGGAAACGAAAAGGCAAGCGTCATGCGCTCCAAGGGACTCGGTGAAAACGAGCCGGAGATGATGTGGCAGACCACGATGAACCCGGCGACGCGGCGGCTGATCCAGATTTGTCCCGCCGACCAAGGTGCGACCGACTATATTTTCGATACGCTCCTCGGCGACAATCTGAAAGAGCGCAAAGCGTTCATCGCCGAAAACGGCAAGTACTACTATAACCAGGCAGACGTATAGAGGAGAAAGAAATGCCAAAGAAAGCCAAAAAAGAGGTCATGGCAGAGGAACTGCCGCAGGCGGAAGTGACGCTTCAACCGATCACGGAGACGATTGAGAAGAACTATATGCCGTACGTGATGACGAGCATCATCTCCCGCGCGATCCCGGCCATCGACGGGTTCAAACCGTCGCACCGGAAACTGCTTTATACGATGTACAAGATGGGACTGCTCACGGGCGGGCGCACGAAGAGCGCCAACGTCGTCGGACAGACGATGCGCTTAAATCCCCACGGCGACGCCGCCATTTATGAGACCATGGTGCGTCTGACGCGCGGAAACGAAACGCTTCTTCACCCGTTCGTCGATTCCAAGGGCAGTTTCGGCAAACAGTACAGTCAGATGGCGTTTGCCGCCTCCCGTTATACCGAGGTCAAACTGGATAAATTCTGCGCCGAGATTTTCTCGGGCATCGACAAGAACGCCGTCGATTTCATCGACAACTACGACGCGACGATGAAAGAGCCGGTCATTTTGCCGACGACGTTCCCGAATATCCTCGTCTCGCCGAACTCGGGCGTGGCCGTAGGGCTTGCCTGCGAGATCGCGTCGTTCAACCTTGCCGAAGTCTGCAACGGCACGATCGCCATGCTCCGTAATCCCGACGTCACGTCGGAAGAACT
>JAGHUY010000083.1 GCA_018064545.1 Candidatus Apopatosoma intestinale
CTTTAAGAACAGATTGAGAAATTTAGCACACAGCACGCCGCCCGCGGTGTCAAAGACGAACGCGACCAGGCCGAGAAAGAGAATCACCAGCGTCTCCGGACGCAAGAACGCATCGTATGTCATCTGTGAGGCAATGGTAATGCCGAGAAAGAACGTGATAAGGTCTGCCTGTACTTTTTGCGCCGTCTCGGACAGGGAAGTCAGAACGCCGGATTCGCGGATCAGATTTCCGAACATCAGAAAACCGATGAGGGCGACCGAATCGGGGGCGATCAGCCCTGCGACGACGGTGATGACGATGGGAAACAGAATGCGCGTCGCGCGGGAGACCTCTTTCGGTTCGTAGGGCATCCGGATCAGACGCTCTTTTTTGGTCGTCAGCAGTCGGATCACGGGCGGCTGAATGATGGGGACCAGTGCCATATACGAGTAGGCGGAAACCGTGATGGCACCGATATAGTTGGATTTCAGCGCATGGGCGACCACGATGGACGTGGGGCCGTCGGCCGCACCGATGACGGCGACGGCGGCCGCGTCATTCTGACCGAAAAACATGGACGCGGCGCAAAGGGTAAAGAAGATGCCGAACTGCGCGGCGGCGCCGAAGATCATCAGTTTCGGATTTGCCAATAGCGGTCCGAAATCGATCATCGCCCCGATCCCGATGAATAAGATGAGCGGGAAGAGTTCGTTTGCGATGCCGGCCTCATACAGCACGGAGAGCGGGCCTTCATGAACCCCCTGCGTGATCGCACCGGACAGGGGCAGATTGACAAGAATGGTGCCGAAGCCGATCGGCAACAGCAGTGTCGGTTCCATCTCCTTTCGGATGGCAAGAAAGATCAGAATGCCGCCGATCGCCCACATGACCAGCATCCGCGGGTCAAAATTCTCAACGGCGTTTTCGTAGAGAAAACTGAAAAAACTCATGGTGTCCTCCTTTTTGTTATTTTGGGATAAAAAAAGACTCTTGCGCCATAAATGAAGCGCAAGAGTCTCACCATTTCACAAACCAACGGGAATCGAAAAATCCGTACTGACGTTGGAATGCCGCAAAAAGTCATGCGGCGGTTACTCCCTCTTGGAATATTGTATTCGGGTTTTATTATAGTATAGCAGGAAAAAAGGATTTTGTCAAAAAATTTCACCGTTCAGAAATCCGACGACGAGAACGACGACGCTGAGGACGACCAGCACACTGCCGGTGACGATGTTCATCGTCTTCGTTTTGATCTTGTTGGCGATCAGTGCGGCGACGCGCGCCCACGCGAACGTGAACACCACGCAGAGCAGCAGGGTGACAAGATCGGGGGTGACGGCCTCTCTGGTATAGAGAATGGCAAAATGGCTGACCGAGCCGGTCAGGGCTGTGAACGTCATGACGAAAACGCTGGTGCCGACGGCGGCTTTCAGTTCATAGCCGAGCAGGGAGGTGAGGATGAGAAGCATCATCATACCGCCGCCCGCCCCGGCAAACCCGCAGATAAAACCGATGCCGATGCCGCCGAGGATCGAACGGCGCACCATCACGGGTTTCGGAATGGTCTCCATCATCTCGCGCGTTGTGAGCACCGGCCATACGAGGAACCGGATGCCGAGAAGAAGCGTAGCGACCACGGCGACGCTCTCCATGGCGGTATCGGGAAGCAGACTGCCGACAAAACTGCCGACGCCGGTGAAGAGCAGGACGAACACCATGAGGAGCGTTCCGTTCTTCGCGTCGATATTGCCGTTTTTGCGATAGGTGAGGGCACTGACGGCACTGGCCAGCACGTCGCTGGCAAGCCCGATGCCGACGGCCTCATACCCGGGGATTCCCAAAAAGGTGATCAGCATCGGCGCAATGACCGCCACGGCGCTCATGCCGGCAAAACCCGTTCCGATGCCCGCCCCCGCGCCGGCGAGAAAGCAGACCAGTATTTTGATAAAGAGTTCCAACCGTCTTTTCCCTCCGATGCGTTTATAAAAAATCAATTTATTCTACCATGCTTAGGGAAAAAAGGCAATAGTTTTTGTCGAAAAAAGAGGAATTATTTCTCATTTTTTTGAAAAAGTTTCGGCGACCTCGCGCAGATACGTGTCGGGATCGGCTCCGGCGAGGCGCGTACAGAAATGATTATGGTGCGTTTCGCCGTTTTCCGTCCACGAAAGGCCGATCATCTCGTATTCGTCCGCAGAGGCCGGAACGGTGCCCAGCACCGTGTTTTCGTTTGCGGGGAGGACGGCGCGACCCTCCGCGAGGAGCGTCCCTTTCGTGATACTGCGCACGGCAAAGGCGATCTCGTGCTCTTCTCCCGTGTCGTTGGCGGCGACGATTCCGGCCGTGCCGTCTTTCGGCTCCGACAGCATCAGACAGACGGGCGTCTGCACGCGGCAGAGATAGGTAAACGAGCGTTTCTTTTCGCCGTAATAATCCACCGTCGCGTCCGAGACCTGCGGCCAACCGTCCAGAAGATTCCACCACAGAATCCCCGTGCGGCGCCATTTTTTCGTCCGGAAACTCTCGACAAACGTCTTTAACGCCTCGCCTTGAATGATCTGTGGAAGCGTCGCATAGGTCTCAGTATCGTCGGGCAGGGAGCCGAAATAGAATTTCACCGCGCCCTCATGGAGTTTTGCGCGATAGCGGTAGGACAGTTCGCCGTCCTCCTGTGCTTCGCACGTGTGTGCCAGCCAGTGCCGATCGATTACACCCGCCTCGTTTTCGACCGGATAGAGATGATCTTCACCGATAAACCGGCGGAGCGAGGAGACGGACGGACAGCCGTGGAA
>JAGHUY010000048.1 GCA_018064545.1 Candidatus Apopatosoma intestinale
GGTCGGAAGTGATCTGACCTTTGATTTTGAGCGATATGCGGATATCTGTGAGATGGCGTATGCCAATACGCACGACGAGTTCTTTTTGCAGATGCTCATTCATGTAATGAACCGCCGCCGTTATCCGTTTCACTTCCCGATGACGGTCATGCAGGCCATCCAATATCCCGAGCTGAAAGACCTCGATCTGACCGAAAAGCCGATGCCCGAACTGCCGGAATCGTTTCACGTTTTTTACCCGTCGTCCCGCATCGTGCGCGCCCGGAAGGACGGCGTGACCTGTTCCCTGCTCGGCAATCATCCGGCATTTTTGAACGTTACGGTCGGAAACTACACCGTGTCCGTCCGCCTCTGCTCCGCGTTCTTCGCGATCGCCCAGTTCACGGGAGAGACGATGGAGGAGGTCGCACCGGGGCAGTACCGGATGACGCTCCACGCGACAGCCGACTACAAGCTGCCGTTCGACGAGGCGCCCGAGGGATCGGAAGACTATTGGAGCATGGACTATCAGAGTCGGAAAAGCATTGCCCGGTGCGATTATTTCTATACGGTGGACGTGACGTTCCGTCAAAACGGGATCACGCTTCACGTTTCGGCGACCGGCACCGACGCCGTTCCGATGAAACTGGAATTCTTCTTTACCCCCGGTCTGCACGTCCGGGCGGGAGACGTTATGACGGTGGGAAGCGCCGACGGCCTTCTCTGCGCGAAAAGCGGCGACGTCCGGCTGTCCGCACCGTCCGGCGAGGCATTCACCCTGCGCGGCGCGTTTGCAAAGCACTTTTACCACCGGGATATGCGTGGCAGTCTGCCCGTCCCCAAGGGCAAATTTGCCGTCTACATGACGGACTTTTCCCCGGCGGATCACACGGTGGAAATTCTCTGCGAGTCGGCTCATCCATGGGATTTTTACGATTAACTTTCAGAAGAGGCATCCCCGGCGGATGTCTCTTTTTCATTCATATCCCCCCTTTTCTCAGCATATCTATTCACTAAAAAAAGAAAAGGTGGAGAAACGTATGAACGGCAACAGTTACAAACCCGAAGGAATGAGTTACGGAACAAGCGAAAATCGGCACGATCTGTATTCGGTCGCGGCGCTGGAAAAGGCGCGGGACAGCGGCAGGATATTGGAGGGGGTCGCGACCGTCTGCACCGAGGAGATGGCACTGAAAGTCGATCTCGGCCCGATCGTCGGCCTCATCCCGAAAGAAGAGGCGGTCTGGACGCCGGAGGGGGAATCCGTCAAGGATATTGCCGTCATCACGCGAGTGGGCAAGCCCGTCTGCTTCAAAGTCCTGCGGATCGAACAGCAGGGGACAAAGACGGTGGCCATTCTGTCCCGGCGGCTGGCACAGGCCGAATGCCGGAACGCCTATCTGGCGTCTCTCATCCCCGGCGACGTGATCGACGCGAAGCTCACGCATCTGGAACCATTCGGGGCGTTTGCCGACGTGGGTTGCGGCATCGTGTCGCTTCTGCCGATCGACTGCATCTCCGTCTCCCGCATCTCGCATCCGTCCGACCGCTTCTATCCCGGCATGGAGATCAAGGCTGTCGTCAAAAGCATCGACTACGAAACCGGGCGTCTGTATCTGTCGCAGAAAGAACTGCTCGGCACGTGGGAAGAAAACGCCGCCGCCTTTGCCATCGGGCAGACGGTCTCAGGCATAGTGCGGAGTGTGGAAAGTTACGGCATTTTCATCGAACTGGCTCCGAATCTCGCGGGGCTGGCCGAATGGAAAGAGGGCGTCTTCCCCGGTCAGATCGCCGCGGTATACATAAAGAACATCATCCCGGAAAAGATGAAAGTCAAACTGGTGTTGGTGGATTGCTTTTCCGCCTCCGATCCCGGTCCGCCCCCGCCGCTTTCCTATTTTGAGCATCGGACGCACGTGGATCGGTGGGTCTATTCGCCCGATTGTTCCGGGAAACTGGTCGAAACCGTGTTTTAGCCGAACGGCTCCTGTCCGCAGGAGCCATTTTTGTTCTTTCTCTTGAAAAAAAAAGAAAAATGTGGTTTAATAGGGATAAGAAAGAAAGGGATGATACCATGAAGAAAACGCTGTATTCTTTTGAAAAAGCCGTTCCGGTCTGGGAGGCGGGCACGGAGACCGCCATGAACCGTTGGCTCTCGTTCCGCACCATCGTCGGAAAAGACACCGGGGCAGTCCTTGCTCTGACCGGTTCGTCGGCCTACGTCGTGCGCGTAAACGGTCGGTTTGCGGCATTCGGCCCGGCGCGTTCGGCGCACGGGTTTTAT